>NZ_JBFWLF010000339.1:0-4448 GCF_050252275.1 Citrobacter sp.
CGTCAAGCGCATAAAAAATATGCAGGTTATGCGTTGCACCACAAAGTGCGAACAGCAATGCTTCCTGACTGAATTGCTGTCCTGGCCCCCAGAATCCGGAGTAGGGCTCGCTCTGCTGGTTGTGCCAGAAGATCATATCCTGCAAGCGCTGGCTTGCAGGCCCCTCCGGGTAACGCTGCTTTTCGAGAAGCAGGAAACTGCCAAGGTTAACGATATTGTTTCCTTCAAGCCATGGATCACGCATATCGCGCTGGCCTAACCATGCCCGGAAAACCAGGGGATCGAGAAAGGGCGCTAAAAAGGGCAGTTCGAGCCTGTCTAACTGTTCCAGAACCTCTAATGCCCCCATACAGTAATTTGTTGCATGGAAACGCATATACTGACGTGTTTCTTCGATATCAGGGCGTTTCCATGTTTCATCCCACTGCATACCCGGCAGAAGGAAATAACCGTCATCCTGTTGGTGGCTTAAAATCCAGTCGGCCAGTAATGCTTTTTCCTCTATTTTATCACCTAATAATGCGCGGGCCATTGTTCCATCATAGGTTCCTGATAATAACATTTGCGGCCATTTTTCTGGCTGATGATAATGGCTGACCCGCAATACGCCAGGCGTCATTCCGGCTACGCTCATGCTATTGAGCCAATTAATGCTGTTCTCTTTGGCCTGTAGAATACGTTCTTGTAAAAGACTGTCTGTTAATTTCATAAAATAACCTGCATTCAGGATCAATCGTTGTGCTGAGGGTTGTTAATCATTTCAATTTCGCTGCTGACATTGTCGGTGTTAAAAAATGCATAATGACAAAACCTAACAGATAAGCAAAACCACCCATAAGGAATATTGACCAATAACTTCCTGTCGCCTGCAAAATATGTCCGGTAGCTTGAGCAAAAAGTATTGAACCTATTGAACCAATCAGGCAACCAATACCGACAACAGCGCCAACGGCTTCTTTCGGGAACATATCAGAAACACTGGTATAGAGATTGACTGACCATCCCTGATGGGCGGCGACCGCAATACCGATTAAAATAACGGCGACCCACAAATTAGAAGCCGTAGAGACCAGCAAGATAGGCAATACACAAATAGCGCACAACAGCAGTGTTAATTTACGCGCTTTGTTGACGGCTATTCCGCGATTGATCAACCATGCAGGCAAGTATCCCCCAGCGAGTCCGCCAATGGTCGCCAGAATGTTGATCAGAACCAGTGGTGTTGCCATGTGCGCCATATCAATACCGCGACTGTCATGTAACCATTTAGGCAACCAGAACAGGAAGAACCAGAAAATCGGGTCGGTCAGGAATTTGCACATCGCAAATGCCCAGGTCTGGCGATATTTCAATAACCCAATCCAGCTCACTTTGCATGCTGCTGCTGGCGTGGGATCAGAACTTTCATCCTGATGGATCCACTCCAGTTCCTCTTTATTCACTTTTTTTGCTTTTTCTGGTTTTCCGTATAAGAACAGCCAGAAAACAATCCATATAAAACCTACTGCGCCGGTCACTACAAAAGCTTCACGCCAGCCCCACTGTAACGCAATCCATGGAATAATAATGGGGGCGAAAATATTCCCGACATTTGAACCAGAGTTGAAAATACCGGTCGCAAAAGCGCGTTCTCTCCTGGGGAACCATTCAGCAGCAACCTTTACCGCTGACGGAAAGTTAGCGCTTTCGCCAACGCCCAGAAAAATCCTTGCATAAATAAACCCTGTTACTGTACTCACTGCACCATGAGCCATGGCGGCCAGGCTCCATATTGCCAGAGCAACGGGCAATATAAGGCGAGCACCATACAGATCGACTATTCTGCCGCATATTAATAAACCCACGGCATAGGCTGCCTGGAAGGCAGTGACAATATTGCCATATTCGATTTCTGTCCAGCCGATATCTTTTTGTAGCATGGGGGCTAACAGCCCCAGGATAGAGCGATCAAGGTTATTAATAGTGACCGAGAAAAAAAGCAATGCGCAAATTGTCCATCGGTATCGACTTCTGTTTAATTGAGGTTTTGTTGCTTGTTCGCTAATACTGTGTTGTAGCTGGCCCAGCTTATTACCTCTCCATGTCTGTGCTCTACAGAATATGAATCTTTCTCGCCGCTACAGTGTAAGTATCTTTAGACCGGGACAGGCAATACTCAAAAAGGAAACTGAGATCTTAATGTTCATTCGGTTTTTATTTGCAGGCAAAGTCACCTTTTTAGCTGACTAATGTGATGAAGATCACTTCAACACAAAAGGGAATGTGAGGTTAATCACGATTAAATGTGATGTTTTTTGAGCAACATCACAATTGCTATTTATTCAATATCTGCACACCTTCGAATGTTTTCTTCTTTGATCTGGCGGTCGTTCAGATCCGCTATTCTTCGCCTAACTTTTCTTCACGAGGAATGGCGATGTTAGAAAAATCTGACCTGGCAGATAATGCGGTTGAATGTCTGCATAATGAACACTACGATCGTGCTTATAATGTGCAAAATCTTAACTTTCGCACGCTCATCTTCAGCGGTGGACGTCAACGTGAAAACCTGGCGGGTGACTGGCGCTTCACTCTTGATCTGCACGATACGGGATTAAGACAAAAATGGTTCTTAATGCAAAAGCAGGATGCTGAAACGCGTAAGGATCCTTACGATTATGATCCCTATTCTGGTCAGACGGTTCCTGTACCCAGCTGCTGGCAAATGTTGAAGGATAAATGGTTTTATTATGAAGGCAGCGCATGGTATACCCGTGAAATCGAGTATGCGAAGCGGGATCCGGATGAGCGTGTATTTTTACGGATAGGTGCGGCGAATTACGATTGCAAAATATTTCTTAACCATCAGTTTATCGGTAACCACTACGGTGGTTCGACGCCTTTCTGTGCTGAGTTAAGCACACCTATAAAAGCCGGAAATAACGTATTAATGATTTGTGTGAATAACACACGAACAACGGACCGCCTTCCATTGCGAAATAATGACTGGTTTAATTATGGTGGTATTTATCGTGAGATAGAGCTTATCCGAACACCACGAAACTATATTCACGATCTGTTTGTCTATCTTGTTCCTGATGGCAACTATAACAGGATTGCTGCGCGCATAACGGTTGACGGGCCTGCGACTGACGTTACCCTTATGATCCCTGAACTTGGGATTAATCAGATATTGCCTGTCGTTGACGGTCAGGCTGAAGTTATTTTATCCGTAAGTCCAGAGTTATGGTCACCCGAAAATCCTAAACGCTATAAAGTCAGGACTATGCTTGGGCGCGACAGTGTCGAAGATGATGTCGGATTTCGCCAGATTGAGGTGGTGGGTACCGATATTCGGCTGAATGGAAAATCCATTTATCTGCGCGGTGTTAACTGCCATGAAGATGATTTATTTATGGGGAAAGTCACCTGTGAGGATGATATTCGCCAGCGTTTCCGTGATGCCAAAGCACTGAATTGTAATTATATGCGGCTGGCACATTATCCTCATCATGAACTGGCGGCACGCATTGCTGATGAAGAAGGAATATTGCTGTGGGAAGAAATTCCCAACTATTGGGCAGTCGATTTTACCAATCCGTCGACACAGCGGGATGCGCATAACCAGCTGATGGAACTTATCCTGCGCGATCGCAACCGTGCCAGCGTCATTATCTGGTCAGTTGGCAATGAGAATGCGGATACGGATGAACGTTTAAGCTTTATGACATCGTTAGTGAATGCGGCACGTGATGCTGATCCCAGCCGTCTTATTTCGGCAGCCTGCCTCGTCAACCACGCAAAAATGAAGATTGAAGACAGGCTGACAGAATACCTTGATATCATCGGGTTAAATGAATACTACGGATGGTATGAAGAGAATTTTGATGACTTAATTTTGCTTGGAAAGAATTCGTCACCCACAAAACCCGTTGTCATCACCGAAACCGGAGCGGAAGGGGTTATCAGCGAAGACGCCCCTAAAACCGGCCCCTTCTCTGAGCAATATATGGCTGAGGTTTATCGCAAACAAACTGAGTATCTGCCAAAACTCACTTACGTTCGTGGCTTTACCCCATGGCTGCTGTATGACTATCGAACGGAACGTCGACAAAACCCCTGGCAGCAAGGGGTCAACTGTAAAGGCCTGATTACCGCAGATAAGAAAACACGCAAAGCCGCGTTTTATGTTCTGCGGGATTTTTATGAAAATCTCAAAAAAGTCGAGTCCTCGTCTGACTGATCATGCTGGAGGCTTTCCGCCAGGGACAACAACCTGGCGGGATCAAAAAGCATCGCCAGATAGTGAGGTTGCTGTTGTTCTTCCTTATCCAGCCATTCGCCGATACGGTTTGCCAGTTGGCGAAGGCTGTTTATTTGCTTATCGAGTTCAAAGTCAGAAACGCCACTACGATTGCCATAACGTTCCAGGATGAGTTTCATCGCAACTCCCTTCGCGACTTCAGAAA
>NZ_JBFWLF010000340.1:0-4433 GCF_050252275.1 Citrobacter sp.
AACAGATTTAAGCCGCCAAACGCCACCTGATCCTGCAAGTAGTAGCCATTTTGCTGATAAGAAAGGCGGTTTTTCTGTGCGGTGTACAACCCCAGATCGGCAGTATGCACCTGATGGAAATCCGGGTCGCGCATGTCGATTCCCGGCGTGGCGCTGGCGTAACGGTAGAAGTAATGGCTGTCGAGTTTCTGATAATCAAAACCGGCCAGAATATGGTGCTGCCACTCGCCCAGCGTGACCGTTTTCGTTACCTGGTTGTCAATGTTGAAACTTTTCAGATCTTCATCGGTGGTATAGGCAAAGCGGTTCAGCATCCAGACCGGGTTTGTGCCATTGCCGGTTGAATAGACGCTGCGCTGGTGCGTATCAACATCAAAATAGCGCGCCCGCTGACTGAATCCCCAACCGCTGTCAAATTCATGTTCGAAATGATAACCCACCATCCACTGACGCTGCTTAAAGCCACTCCACTCATCACCGGCGTAATCACGGCGATCGGCATACCCCGAGCGCAAATAGGCAATGGGTAACGGGTTTGACGGCGACAACGACGGTGTATTTTGCACCAGCGCATCCAGCGTCAGGCGCGTTTTGCTGTCTGGTTGCCAGGTGACGGAGGGCGCCAACAGATAGTCTTCATAACGGGTGGTGCGCGGTTGATCGTCGCCCTCCGTCGCCTTGCCCAGCAGACGGTAATTCCAGTCGCTGTCGCTGATTTTGCCGGTGGAATCCAGATAGCCTTCTTTCAGATTTCGTGTACCGGTATTAAAGCCGATCTCCGTTTTTTGTTCAGCCTGCGGTTTTTTGCCCTGAATATTCACCAGTCCTCCTGGCGAACCGCTGCCATACAGCACAGAGGCGGGCCCTTTCAGAATATCGACGCTTTCCACCAGCAGCGGGTCGATACGTGCTTTGGTGTTGCCAGTGACGTTGTACGGCAACTGCAGGCCGTTGTAGTACTCCTGATCGACAGAGAAACCGCGAATCTTGTACTCGCTCAGGTAGGAGGTATTGCCGCGCATTTCTGTCGACACCCCCGGCGCATAGCGCAGGATCTCGTTGACGGAATTCGCATGACGTAACGCGATCTCGTGATTATCGATGGTATTAATCACCTGCGGCGTTTTACTTTCCGGGACAGCAGATTTGGTGGCGCTGTTAGTCCAGGCAGGCAGCAGGCTCTCCTGACCTGTCGCTGAAACGACAATAGTCGATTCGTTGGTGTCCGCCGCATATGACAATGTGGTCAGAGCCAGTGAGATACAGCCAGAAAGCGCGCAAAGTCGAAAACAAGAAGTTGACATAGTGAGAATAATTATCAGTTTAAATTGGAATGCCAATTATTCTCATTTCAATGGGTAAATCAAGAGAGGAATTGAAGGGGAATACCATTAAAAACACGGCTCCCGCAGGAGCCGTATTGTTATTAATCGCGGCGTACGAGCCGGTATACCACCAGCACCACAATGGCGCCCACCACAGCGACCAGGAAACTGTGAAGGTTAAAACCACTGATCGTGCCGCCAATACCAAACATGGTCGCCAGCCATCCGCCCACTACAGCACCGACGATGCCGAGTATACAGGTCAGGATGAATCCGCCGCCGTCACGTCCCGGCATGATCAATTTGGCGATAACACCGGCAATCAAACCAAATACAATCCAGGCAATAATTCCCATGTTCAGACCCTCTTTTCAGGGAAACCACACGCAACCGTTTCTTGCGCTTGTCCGTTAAGTATAGGCAACCCCTTGATCCCCGTTGTTTCCGCGAGGCTGAATTATTTGTCTTTGGTAAAAAAATCACGCGTTTGTATTAAGTTCTCCTGCGTCTTGCCGATAACCGTTCGATAGACTGTCAGGCAGCCAGGAGGCATTCCGCGTGAGTCATTACAATGAGCAGTTCCTGAAGCAAAATCCGTTGGCGGTGTTGGGGGTTCTTCGCGACTTAAACAGCAACCAGGTGCCTTTGCGCGTCTCCTGGTCCGGCGGACAATTCATCAGCAAGATCCTTGACGTCTCGGCCGAAAGACTGGTGATGGATTTTGGCAGTCAGCAAAAAGAAAATCTCGCCGTGCAAAAAGCGCGCAATATTACCTTTACCGCCGAAACCCAGGGCGCGAAGGTCGAGTTTACTCTTGAGCAGTTGCACAGCGGTGAGTATCAGCAGCTTCCCGCCTTTATCACCCCGCTCCCTCCGGCGCTGTGGTTTGTGCAACGACGGAATACTTCCGCATCTGCGCGCCGCTCCATCCTCCCTACGGTTGTACGGCACAGATGCCGGATAACAGCACCCTACGTTTTCGTCTGTACGATCTTTCCCTCGGCGGAATGGGTGCTCTGCTGGAAGGCCCGAAACCGTCAGGTCTCACCGAAGGGATGCGTTTTTCGCAGGTGGCATTGGATATGGGGGAATGGGGAATGTTTCACTTTGACGCACAGCTGATTTCCGTCACCGAACGCAAAGTGATTGACGGCAAAAACGAGACCATTTCCACTCCCCGCCTGAGCTTTCGTTTTCTCAACGTCGGCCCGGCGGTGGAGCGGGAACTTCAGCGGATTATCTTTTCCCTTGAGCGCGAAGCGCGCGAAAAATCAAATAAAGTGCGCGACTAATTACATCGCATCCAGCGCGCGCTGCAATTTATAGATGTAGCGCGGCGCCTGAGGCGCAGGATGATTATCCGCGACGTGTTCAACGAACTCATCAGCGCTGAGATCGTTGATTTTGTTAATTGCCTTTTTCCGGTCGGAAGAGAACGTGCGTAGCAGTGCGCCTGCGCCGTTAGCGTAGGAGACGACCAGCGCGTACTGCATCACCTGCGGATCCTCAATGCCGGCGAGCGGGCCGGTCTCCAGAATACTCAGGTAGGCAGCGCCCATTGAGATATTCCGTTCCGGGTTTTTCAGTTCACTGGTCGTAGGCTCGCCGCTCCAGCCCATCCGACGATAGACATCGCGTCCTGAAGTTGACGCTTTTAATTGCATCAACCCTATCGCATTCGATTTGCTGACCGCATTGGGATTCCCGCCTGACTCAATGGCGATAATCGCCGTAATCAATTGTGGGCTAACGCCCCACGCCGCACCGGCTTTTTCGCTGATCGGCATCCATTGCATGGCACGTTTTACCGGCACTTCCGCGTTCCACGGGGGATTTTTATAATCTTGTTTTGAACTACAGCCTGCAAGCAGCACAATTAAAAAAGCAAACCATCTCAATTTCACGTCTTCTGTCCTTATCGCCGGAACGCTTTGTTACTAAAACCACCGTTATAAACCGGATAAGCAAAGCACCCTCCGGCAAAACGTTCTACTATAAGCGGCATGATATACATTTGGTTTCTGTTGTAGCAAGGAATTGCCATGTCCCGGTTTCACTTAATTGCCCCCTCGGGCTACTGCATCAATCAGCACGCGGCTTTACTTGGTATCCAGCGCCTTAAAGAGGCCGGGCATCAGGTCGATAATACGGCGGTGGTCAGTCGTCGCCATCAACGCTTTGCGGGTACGGATTCGGAGCGTCTGGCGGACGTGAACGACCTTGTGCATCTCACCGCGCCGGACACCATCGTCATGCCGGTGCGCGGTGGCTATGGAGCGAGCCGTCTACTGCAACACATCGACTGGCAGGCCCTTGCCGCCCGACAACAGCGGGATCCGCTGCTTATTTGCGGACACAGTGATTTTACGGCGATCCAGTGCGGTCTGCTGGCGCTGGGCAATGTCATCACTTTCAGTGGTCCAATGCTGGCGGCGAACGTTGGCGCGCCGGAGCTGAATACCTTTACGCAAACCCATTTCTGGCAGGCATTGCGTCACGCGCAGTACACGGTGGAATGGCAAGGCGATGGTCCGGCCTGTCACACGCAAGGAACGCTGTGGGGCGGTAATCTGGCGATGCTGATTTCGCTCATCGGTACCCCGTGGATGCCCAAAATAGAAAACGGCATTCTGGTACTGGAAGACATTAACGAGCACCCTTTTCGCGTTGAGCGCATGTTATTGCAGTTGGTTGACGCCGGTATATTGAACCGGCAGAGCGCCATTGTGCTGGGCAGTTTCAGCGGTAGCACCCCGAATGAGTATGATGCCGGTTACGATCTTAACACCGTGTATGCGTTTTTACGTGAACGCCTCTCTATTCCCCTGATAACTGGACTCGATTTTGGTCATGAGCCGCGAACCGTTACGCTGGCGTTGGGCGCGCATGCCGTATTGCAAAACAGTCAAAACGGTACGCAACTGACGATCTCGGGTCATCCCTTTCTGAAATCATAAAAAAAACGGCTGCAGGACTAAGTAACGCCCGGATGTAGCCGTTAATATGATAATGTCAATGCACCAAAAAATTCCTGATTGAGGAGTAATCGAACGTTGGACGCCGCGGCAATAATCAGTCTTTTCATTTTGGGGTCCGTCCTCGTTACCA
>NZ_JBFWLF010000341.1:0-4403 GCF_050252275.1 Citrobacter sp.
TTACACGGCTACAGTAAGAGCTTACAAAGTGGGATACCTTTTCGATTTTGCCACCGGTGAGAGTGAAATGGCAAAAACGCAAAGAGACCGGCAACGCGTGTCACCGATTTATAAAACAGCGTTTCTTTTCAATCAAAAGGCAAGGTCAAAAATGCGAATCAGGCAGCAGTTTAGCGTACTGCCTGATGAGGAGAATAACCGTTAACGATAGTTCACAATCACCTGATTGCTCTGAACTTTTAATGCGGGAATTAAGCGACCACCGCCGGGAACTTCCCAGATGAAACGCAGGGGTTCAACGGCAGGCACGTTGTTAAATGCCTGCGTGGTGCCGCTCTGCCCTTCTATCTCTACACAGCGTGATTGTGAACATAAGCGCACGCGTAAACCGGCAGGCGTCGGGCCATTCAGTTCATATCGCCAGGCGACCAGCGTCATCAGACCGGAGACAGGCTGGCTGGATGAAAGCGGCGACGACGAGGCCGCCACGCCGCGGTGATTCAGGGTTATGCCGATACTACTGGCCTGCCACGCCCCTTCCCCGGCAGCCTGTACCACCAGCGGGAAAAGTAACAGCCAAAGCAGTTTGCGCATTATTTACCTCCAATGGTTGCCGTCATGCGGATGTTACGGTTATCGGACAGTTCCATGTTCGACAGCACCACCAGTTGCGGCAGGCTGCGGCGCAGGAAGCGCGACAACAATGGACGCAACGCATGGTTAACCAGCAGCACCGGCGGCGCACCCAGCATTTCCTGGCGGGACAGCGCCTCCTGAGTTTGCGCCAATAGTCGATCGGCAAGGCCGGGTTCCAGTCCCCCACCGCCCTGGAGTGCCTGCAATAGCAGGCGTTCGAGCGCGGTGTCGAGACCAATCACGTTAACTTCATGATTACCAGGGAACCACTGCTGGGTGATCGCGCGCCCCAGCGCCACGCGAACCACCGCCGTGAGTTCATGCGGATCGCTCTGCAATGGCGCATGTTCCGCCAGCGTTTCCAGAATGGTGCGCATATCGCGAATCGGCACTTTTTCATCCAGCAGATTCTGCAACACTTTATGCAGCGTGGTCAGGGTCACCACACCCGGCACTAAATCTTCGGTCAGCTTCGGCATCTCCTGCGACACGCGATCCAGCAGTTGCTGCGCCTCCTGGCGACCGAACAGTTCAGCCGCATACTGACCAATCAGATGGTTCAGATGGGTTGCGACTACGGTACTGGCCTCCACTACGGTAAAGCCCTGAATCTGCGCCTGTTCTTTTAAGGCACTTTCAATCCAGATAGCGTCCAGACCAAAGGCCGGATCCACTGTCTGTTCGCCGGGTAATGTCCCCGCCGCCGTGCCTGGGTTTATCGCCAGCCAGCGTCCCGGATAGGCGTCGCCGCTGCCAATCTCCACCCCTTTCATCAGGATGCGGTAATGCGCAGGTTGCAGATCCATATTGTCGCGGATATGTACCACTGGCGGCAGAAAGCCCATGTCCTGGGCGAACTTTTTACGGATACTGCGGATACGACCCAGCAGTTCGCCGTCCTGCTGAAAATCGACCATCGGGATCAGGCGATAGCCCACTTCCATGCCGAGAGAGTCTTCCAGTTGCACGTCGTTCCAGGTGGCTTCCACCACCGAGTTGTTTTCCGGAACTTTAGTCGGTTGTGGCTCGACAGGCGCCTTCTGCTCACGTCCCCGGATCCACCAGGCCAGTCCCAGCAGCGCGGCGGTAAACATCAGGAACACCAGGTTTGGCATCCCCGGCACCAGGCCCAGCAGACCCAGAACCGCGGCGCTCAGCAACATCACGCTCGGATTACTGAACAGTTGCCCGACCATCTGCTCGCCGACGTCCTGATCGGTACTGACGCGGGTGACGATGACACCCGCCGCGGTTGAAATCACCAGCGCGGGGATCTGCGCCACCAGACCATCACCGATGGTCAACAGGGTATAGCTTTCCGCAGCATGCCCCATGCTCATCCCATGTTGCAGCACCCCCACCAGCAGACCGCCCACAACGTTAATCACCATAATCAGAATACCGGCGATGGCGTCGCCACGAACGAACTTACTCGCACCGTCCATTGAGCCATAGAAGTCGGCTTCCTGAGTCACTTCAGAACGACGCTTTTTCGCCTCATCTTCACCGATAAGACCGGCATTAAGGTCGGCGTCAATCGCCATCTGTTTACCCGGCATCCCGTCAAGAACGAAGCGCGCGCCCACTTCAGCGATACGCCCGGCACCTTTGGTGATAACCATAAAGTTGATGATGACGAGAATAACAAACACCACGATACCGATAGCAAAGTTACCGCCGACCAGGAAGTGGCCGAACGCTTCAACGACCTTGCCCGCCGCCGCCGCGCCAGTGTGCCCTTCCATCAAAATAATACGCGTGGAAGCCACGTTCAGCGCCAGACGCAGCAGCGTGGTGAACAACAGAATGGTCGGAAACGCGGCAAACTCCAGCGTGCGCTGGGTGAACATCGCCACCAGCAGCACCATAATCGACAGTGCGATGTTAAAGGTAAACAGCAGGTCAAGGATGAACGCCGGCAACGGCAGGACCATCATCGACAGGATCAGCAGAATGAGGATTGGCCCGGCAAGGATCTGCCACTGCGTGGTTTTCATGTTGTTGGGCAGGCGCAGCATCGCAACCAGATTAGCCATCGGTAGTCTTCTCGTTCATAAAATCCAGGGCTTCAGGCACTGGAAGATTTGCAGGTTGTGGTGGACGTTCCCCACCGGCGAGCCGCCAGCGTTTAAGCTGCCACACCCAGGCCAGCACTTCCGCGACGGCGGCGTACAGTTGTCCGGGGATCTGCTGACCAATCTCAGCATGGCGATAAAGCGCACGCGCCAGCGGCGGCGCTTCAAGGGTGGGAATTTTGTTCTCGGCACCGATCTCGCGAATGCGCAGGGCCACAAGTCCGGCCCCTTTCGCCACGACTTTCGGCGCGCTCATCTTATTTTCGTCGTATTGCAGCGCCACCGAATAGTGAGTCGGGTTGGTGACGATGACATCGGCATTAGGGACATCACTCATCATGCGTCGACTCGCCGCCTGGCGCTGCATCTGCCGGATACGCCCCTTCACATGAGGGTCGCCTTCATTCTGTTTAAATTCGTCACGGATATCCTGGCGTGACATGCGTAATTTTTTCAAATGGCTCATGATCTGGAAAATCACGTCGAATCCGACCATCGGGATCACCCCCAGCACCACCAGCAGCGCACACAGCCCAACGAGATCCAGCGCATTGCCCATCGCCGCGCGCGGTGACTCCGCCATCAGGCGCATCATCTCCGGCCAGTTATGCCACAGATACATCGCCGTCACGCTGCCCACCAGTGTGGATTTCAGAATGGCTTTCAACAATTCCGCCCCGGTCTGCGCGGAAAACATGCGTTTGATGCCTGGCAGCGGATTGAGCTTGGAAAATTTGGGTTGCAGTGATTTACCGCTGAAGACCAGACCGCCAAGCAGAACCGGCGAGATCAGCGCCACCAGCACCACGCCGGTAATCAGCGGCAGCAGCGCGATCATCGCTTCTTTAATCAGCAGAATAATTTGCCCGAGGATCAGATTAGGATCATTGACCATGCTGTGGTCAAAACGCAGTCCTGCCGACAACATGCCCGATAATCGTCTGGCCAACGACTCGCCGCCAATCCAGATAATGCAGACGCCCACCAGCAAAATGAGCAGTGAGGTCAGTTCTCTGGAACGGGGGATCTGCCCCTCTTCCCGCGCTTTCTCAAGTCGGTGGGGTGTGGGGGCTTCTGTTTTGTCGTCGTTCTCTTCAGACACGCATCAGATCCTGGATAGTCTTATGAGCGAAAATGATGCCAGAACAGCATTGAATTAATGGCAAGAGTAAGCAGCAAAAAAGGCGGGGTTTATGACGTTAATGGTGAGTACCGCAGACAATGCGGTGCATCTTAACGGGCCTACATGACGTGCGTAGGCCCGATAAGCAAAGTGCCTTCGGGCAATGAGACTAAAACCCTAAACTATCCAGCAGATCGTCCACCTGGTCCTGGCTGGCGACAACGCCCGCTTTGGTCGCATCGACCTGCGGACCATTCAGCAGGCTTTCACTTTCGCGTTTGGGTCGAGAACTCTGCTCTGGAATATTTTCCAGTAGTACCATCAGCAGCTGACGTTCAATCTCCTGAATCACATCCATCATGCGTTTAATCACCTGACCGGTCAGATCCTGGAAGTCCTGCGCCATCATGATGTCAAGCAACTGTGCGTTGGTGAAACTGGTATGCCCGGGCACATCGCCGAGGTAGTTTCGTGTGTCAGTCACCAGATCGCGGGCGTCAGAGAGCTCAATCGGGATTTCAAACCACTCGTCCCAACGCTTGCTCAGCGCCATCGCCCCTTGCTCCATT
>NZ_JBFWLF010000342.1:0-4389 GCF_050252275.1 Citrobacter sp.
GATATCGATACTATCGGTATTCCGATTCACTGGGGCTATGAAGGTGTGGCGAAGAAAGGGTTTATTGCGAACACCCTGACGCCATCGGTGGGCGATGCCAACTCACAAACGCCGGAATTTAAGTCCTTCCTGGTGAACGTGGAAAAGGTGTAACGGAGACGACTTATGGCTTATCAATCGCAAGACATTATCCGTCGTTCCGCGACTAACGGTCTCACCCCCGCGCCTCAGGCGCGGGACTTCCAGGAAGAAGTGGCGAAGCTCATTGACGTCACCACCTGCATCGGCTGTAAAGCCTGTCAGGTGGCCTGTTCAGAGTGGAACGACATCCGTGATGAGATCGGCAGCAACGTCGGGGTCTATGATAACCCGGCGGATTTAACCGCTAAATCCTGGACCGTGATGCGTTTCTCGGAAGTGGAGCAGAACGACAAACTGGAATGGCTGATCCGTAAGGATGGCTGTATGCACTGCGCCGATCCGGGCTGCCTGAAGGCGTGTCCGGCAGAAGGCGCTATCATTCAGTATGCCAACGGGATTGTCGACTTCCAGTCCGAGCAGTGTATCGGCTGTGGTTACTGCATCGCCGGTTGTCCGTTTGACGTGCCGCGGCTCAACCCGGAAGACAATCGCGTCTATAAATGTACGCTGTGCGTTGACCGCGTGACCGTCGGCCAGGAACCGGCCTGCGTGAAAACCTGCCCAACGGGTGCTATCCACTTTGGTTCCAAAGAGGACATGAAAACGTTGGCTGGCGAGCGTGTGGCAGAACTGAAAACCCGTGGTTACGACAATGCTGGCCTGTACGATCCGGCGGGCGTAGGTGGGACGCACGTGATGTATGTGTTGCATCATGCCGACAAACCGAATCTGTACCACGGTCTGCCGGAGAACCCGGAAATCAGCGCCACCGTGAAATTCTGGAAAGGGATCTGGAAGCCTCTTGCAGCGGTCGGCTTTGCCGCGACCTTTGCGGCCAGCATCTTCCACTACGTCGGTGTCGGTCCAAACCGTGCGGATGAGGAAGAGAACAACCTGCATGAAGAGAAAGACGATGAGGTGCGCAAATGAAAAGACGTGACACCATCGTGCGCTACACCGCGCCGGAACGCATCAACCACTGGGTCACCGCTTTCTGCTTCGTGCTGGCGGCGGTGAGCGGACTGGGCTTTTTCTTCCCGTCCTTCAACTGGCTGATGCAAATCATGGGCACACCGCAACTGGCGCGTATTCTGCACCCGTTTGTGGGCGTCATCATGTTTGCCTCGTTCATCATCATGTTCTTCCGTTACTGGCACCACAACCTGATTAACCGGGATGACATTTTTTGGGCGAAGAACATTCGCAAGATTGTCGTCAACGAAGAGGTGGGTGACACCGGGCGGTATAACTTCGGTCAGAAATGCGTGTTCTGGGCGGCGATTATCTTCCTGGTGCTGCTGCTGGTAAGCGGTGTGATCATCTGGCGTCCGTACTTTGCGCCAGCGTTCTCCATTCCGGTGATCCGCTTCGCGTTAATGCTGCATTCATTTGCCGCCGTCGCGCTGATTGTGGTTATCATGGTACATATTTACGCCGCGCTGTGGGTAAAAGGTACTATTACCGCGATGGTAGAGGGCTGGGTAACCCGCTCCTGGGCGAAGAAGCATCACCCGCGCTGGTACCGTGAAGTTCGCGAAAAGCAGGATAAGACCCAGTCGTAAACAAAGGCTGTTCGTGAACCGATAAGATAACGCCGGAGACTGAGTTTCCGGCGTTTTTTTAAGGGATATTTTTGGCCTGACAGGCCGTTTTGACAACTTTTTGACAACTTTATACAGATTACAGACCAACCGACGTTGCGGTCGCATAAGAATGGAGTCGATTCTTAAGACAAGGAGACGTACCGTGAATCTCAAACACCTCTTCGCAGCCCTGGCAATGGGACTGCTTGCGACAACAACGGCGGCGCAACCGCCCGCGCCGAAAGTGACGATTAAATCCGAACTGGCTTCCCCTCTGGTGCTGGAAAACAGCCAGGACAAAAACTACCTCAAAGTATCACTGACGGGTTTCCCGCTGCATGCAACCAAACGCAGCCCGATCAACCTCGCGCTGGTGATTGACCGCTCCGGCTCGATGGGCGGCGAGCGTATCGAACAAGCCACAGAAGCTGCCGTAATGGCGGTGAACACCTTAAGCGCCCAGGACACACTCTCGGTGGTGATTTACGATGACGTCGTGGATGTCATTGTGCCGGCGGCCAAAGTCGACAATAAAGCGAAACTTATCAGCCAAATCCGTGAACGACTGACCGCACGCGGCGGTACTGCACTGTTTGCCGGGGTCAGCCGCGGTATCAAAGAAACCAGTAAATTCCTCGATAAGGCCCATGTTAACCGCATCATCCTGCTGTCTGATGGTCAGGCGAACATCGGCCCTTCCTCCACCAGCGAGCTGGCAGAACTGGGTAAGATTGCCGCCCGCAAAGGGATTGCCATCACGACGATGGGTATTGGCGAAGGCTACAATGAAGATCTGATGGCGGCGATTGCCCAGTACAGCGATGGCAACCACGTGTTTGTACAAAATACCGATGCCCTGGAGAAGGCATTTGCCCATGAATTTGGCGATGTCATGTCCGTCGTCGCTCAGGATGTGGTGGTGCAAATTAACGTCGCCGACAACGTTAAGCCACTTCGCCTGCTGGGGCGTGAAGGTGAAATCCGCGACAACACGGTGACCGTCAAACTGAACCAGCTTTACGCCAATCAGGAGAAATATGTCATGCTGGAAGTGCTGCCGGCGAAAGGCCAGGCCGCACAAAGCAAGCCGCTCGCTGAGGTCAACGTCAGCTATAACAACCTCGCCACCGGGCAGAAAGAGCGTTGGGATGACAAGATGGCCGTCAGCTATACCGCCTCAGCCAACGAGGTTCAGAAAGCGCAGGTGGAGGATGTGATCGTCGATTCCGCCATTCAGAAATCCGCCATTCAGAATGAGCAGGCGTTACAGCTCATCGATGAAGGCAAAATGGACGAGGCGAAAGCGATCCTGCGCGAAAACTCCAGTACACTCAGCGCGTTACCCCTTAGCGCACCGGCCGCCAGAATGAAGGCACAGGCGAGCGCAGAGGAAAATCTTAAGTTGCTGGACAGGATGGAAAGCGAAAGCAAAGAAGCGTCGCGCAAGTCGCTGAAAGAACAGAGTTATAAAACCAAAAACCAGAGTTCGAAATCGAACTGATCCACAAGGAGTGCTGGATGTTCAGACGCAAGCCGATTTATCTCGTCATTACATTGATGTTTTTTATTCTGCTTGCTTACCTGGGCGTTCGCACTCTGGAACATGAAGTCTTGTTGCGTCAGTACCAGACCCAAACCCTGGCGAAATCGCAAACCGCCAGCGTCGCCAGGGGGATCGAAAATATTCTACAGCAAAAAGCCTCCCGCCTGCATGCGATTGGCGATTTTATCGACCCCGCAGAGGTCGCCACCCTCAGCGCGCTTAAAGAGAACGACAGCGACATTGCCGACGTCTTTATGCTGCGGAAAAATCATCTCCTTTACCCCGATGAGCGTCAGCCGTTGAGCAACAAGGATAAAGAGTGGGTGCGCCTGCTCAGCCCGCTGGTCAACGATCCCAGCCAACTTGCCAGTCATATGACGCAAAGCGAGCAGGACACGCCGCAGGCCGGCTGGTTTATTAGTTTTGAGACTCCGGAACCGCTGTTGATCTACTGGCGGCAAAAAGACGGGGCGATCATCGGCTTTCGCCTCTCCTGGGTACAACTGATGATGGATATGGCGAACGGCATACAGGTGAACCTGGAGGATCCGCAGCAGATTGTCAGGGTGACGGAAAACGGCCGTCAGCTTTATCAGAACGCGCAGGCGGATCTGCGGCGGCTCACTTTACTGGACTCCCGCACGCTGGCGTATCCACTCACAACGTGGCAGGTCAGCGCTTACGGCGTCAACGCACCGCTCTGGCATATCTGGCTGTGGGGCGGCGCGTTAATCGTCCTGCTGCTTCTCGCCGTCGCACTGTTGGGCGTCTCGCTGTGGCGGGAATATACCCGCGCAGCGCGTCAGGCGCGCCAGCAGGTCGATTTTGTCAGCCAGGTGTCACACGAACTGAAAACACCGCTGACCAACATCACGCTCTATGCCGAACTGCTGCGCGAAGGGCTGGATGATGAACAAACGCATGAGCGACGCTATGTGGATGTGATCACTCAGGAAGGCCAGCGGTTATCACGGCTTATCCAGAATATCCTGACCTTTACGCGCGCACCGAAACTGCATCTTCAACCAGTCAATCTCCGCCGTCTGATGACAGAAATCACGCAGATCTTTACGCCTGCGTTGCAGGCTAAAGGCATGACGATTCACATGTCCTGCCCTGAGA
>NZ_JBFWLF010000343.1:0-4371 GCF_050252275.1 Citrobacter sp.
CGCGCCATAGAGATCGGGATAGAAAATCGACGGTACGCCATTTTCCCGCAGCAGGATGAGCGCGTAGGCCAGCGGTTTGAACCATGCTTCAACGGGGGCTTCCAGCGCTTGGAACGGCTGGGTGTCATGGTTGGCGACCAGCGTCACAGCGTGAAACGGATCGGCTTCTACCAGCGTGCCGCTGAAGATCTGGCTCATGTCGTAATCACGTCCCTGACGCGACGCTTCATGAAAATTGAGCTGTAACGGGGCGTCGAACAGCATCGTTTTGCCTTCCACCTGGTCGATATAGGTTTGTAGCTTATCCACTTCGTGCGACCAGTATTCGGCAACGATAAACAGCGGCTTCGGTGCCACCTCCTGAACGTGTTCAATCCACTCTTTATAGAACCAGGCCGGAATGTGCTTTACCGCATCGAGACGAAAGCCATCACACTGCGTTTGTTCCATCACCCAGCGCGCCCAGTATTTAATCTCTTCGGTGACGGCGTGATTACGAAAGTCGATGTTTTCGCCCATCAGGTAATCGAAATTGCCCATTTCATCGTCGACCTGGTCGTTCCAGCCCTCGCCGGTATAGTCGTTGACGATTTTAAAAATGCCGTCTTCGTCAGGGTTTTCGATGTGGTCGATGCCGCTGAAGCATTTGAAATCCCAGATGAACTGCGAGTACTGACCGCCTCGCGCCGGGAAGGTGTAACGCGTCCAGGCTTCGCATTCGATGATCTCATCAGCAATCTGCGTGCGATCGTCTTCGTTGACCCGCTGTACGCGGAGGGGCTCTTTCTCGTCTGCACCCATTTTGTGATTCACCACCACGTCGAGTAGCACCGCGATGTCGTTTTTCTTCAGCGCGTCGATAGCCGTAAGAAGCTGCGCCTTATCACCATATTTGGTGGCAAGGGAGCCTTTTTGGTCAAACTCGCCGAGATCAAACAGATCGTAAGAGTCATAGCCGACGGAATAGCCGCCTGACGCGCCTTTATAGGCGGGCGGCAACCAGACCATGTTGATACCGATATCATTGAGGCTGTCTGCGCGCTCTGTCACCTCTTGCCAGAGTTTGCCACCTTCAGGGTAATACCAGTGGAAGAACTGCAGTAACGTGGGGTTTTTCATCTTCCGTGCTCCAGAAGTCATGTAAACGACCTCTGGAGTATGGAAGATTTTTGCCAACGTAGCGGGAATTATTGTGGAGCAGGGGGAGCGTCGGGTACCAGCAGCATGCCAGAAAGCCGACCATAAGCATTGTTGAGCGACTGCTGACGCGTTGACTGGCCTATCAGACCACTAAGCTCATCGAGCCGTTGGCGCAGTAAACCTTTCAGGCATTCTTCGTTATCCAGCGTCTGTTTGATATAACTGGCCACGATATCCTGAATACTGCGTGTCATGCCCGGTGGAGTTTGCGTTTCAACGACCGCTTCAATACTTTGCAGATAGGTGACTTCCTGTTCCAGTAAAAGGTCCCATTCACCCCGCTGCGCAAGTTCGAGCAGCGACTGACTGAGCAGCGCAATGCGCTGCCAACGGTTGATAAACTCCACGGCTGAGGTCATTAACGAGACTCCTGGGAAGATGCTTTCGGTGAGATCTGTTTCCAGGCTTCCGCAATGTTGCCGAGTAACCCTTCCACTTCTTCAATGGCTTGACTGTCATTGCGTAAATTAGCAAGTAATAAACGACGGATCATATAGTCATACAGCGAAGAGAGATGGTCGGCGAGTTCGCCGCCATTCTCCTGATCCAGTCCCGCTTTCAGACCATTATCAATGATATTGATAGCCTTACTCAGCGCTTCCCCTTTGGCGGTAATATCACCTTGCTCTAAAAACAGGCGAGCGCGCACCAGGGCGCTGTTTGCGCCATCAAACAACATTTCGATCAACTGGTGCGGACTCGCACTCATCACGCCGCTTTCCACGCTGATTTGCGCATAAGCTTTGGTACCGCTCGCGGTATACATGTTTACCTCTGGTTATCAGGAACTGGTCATCGCAGTAAATTGCTGGTTCAGGTAGCTACTGGTGTTATTCAACTTGCTCATCATGGTGTCCAGTTGCGTAAATTGAGCCTTATACCGCGCAATGGTATCGTCGATACTGGCACTGACGGAAAGATACTGTTTAGTCAGTTTTTTCAGCGTGGCATTGATGCTGTCCTGGGCGCTGTCGATAATGCCATCATCGGCCAGGTAACCTTTCACCAGCGAAGCCACTTTGGTCGTAATTCCGGTCTCTTTGCCATCACCGACTAACAGCTGTTGAACATCCACGCTATTATCGGTTAGCGCTTTTTTCAGTTTTTCATCATCAATTTTCAGCTTACCGGTGGTGCCATCCTGGGTAATGCCCATTTGCGATAACGTTTGGAATTTCCCGTCATTGGCGCTGGAGGAGAATTGACCACGGATACCGGTCTGGATGGTGCGAACGGTGCTGTCACCGAGGAGTGCGCCGTTGCTCGTGCTTTGTTCTTCTGCGCCCGGATCGACTGAGGTGTATTTCGTCAGGGTACCAATGGTATCTACCAGCGAATTGTATGCGTCCACCCAGCTTTTAATCGCGGTTGTTGCTTTATCATTACTTTTCGTTACCGTGACGGTGACATCTTTAACTTCTTTTGTCAGGTTCAACGTAATACCCTGAGGGGCATCGGTCACGGTGTTACTGCTACGAACAATATCAATGCCGTTGACGTTAAGTTCTGCGTCTTTCGCTTCAACAATTTGCTCAACGTTATTGCCAACCACATCCGGGTTATTGAAGCTGATAAATTGATTGAGTTTTTCATCTCCTGAGACGGAGATGCTCATTTTATTAGCGACACCCGTTTCTGATGAGGTCAGTACAAGCTGAAAATCATTGTCTTTCAGTTTTACAATACTGGCAGTGACACCACCGTTGGCATTATTAATCGCATCACGCATCTCGACTAAAGAAGTCTGATCTTTGGTAAGCTTTATCTCCAGAGGCTTCTCTTTCCCGTCCTGCTTAATGATGAGTGTGCGTTCCGCGTTGTCATTACCTTGGACAGCTTTACTGTCCGTCACTGTTGTGGTCGTGCGAAGCGATTGCGCTTGGGCTATATGCGTCACATTTATTTTATAAATACCAGCCGCTGCTCCTGCTGTGGTGCTGACGGTGAGATCGGTTGAGTTGCTGACTGCGGTCGTGCTTTTAAAAAGGTTTGCATCATTCAGTGCAGTGTTCGCGGTCTGGAATTTTTCCAGCGAGCTTTTTAACGTTCCAAACGCCGTCAGTCTTGCTGTAAAACTGCTCTGCTGCTGAGTGATAGGTTTCAGGCGTCCCTTCTCAGCCGTGGTCAGGTTCGTCAGTAATGTATCCAGCGGCAGGTTTGAACCCACGCCTAATGAAGTAAAAGAAGCCATGCGTAATCCCTTTTAATTGCAAACAGTGGTTAGCCACCTTATCGGCAATCTGGCGGCAAAGTTTAATAATAAATTTGGAGAAATAATGGCCGGAATAGTGTGCAAGAAGACGGGTTATTCAAAGGCTAAGAAAAAATGGGGGGAAACTAAAAATTCTCTAAAGTTCGAAATTCAGGTGCCGATACAAGGGTTACGGTGAGAAACCGTGGGCAACAGCCCAATAACATCAAGTTGTAATTGATAAGGAAAAGATCATGGCACAAGTCATTAATACAAACAGCCTGTCGCTGTTGACCCAAAACAACCTGAACAAATCTCAGTCTTCCCTGAGCTCTGCGATTGAGCGCCTGTCTTCCGGACTGCGTATCAACAGCGCGAAAGACGATGCTGCGGGCCAGGCGATTGCTAACCGCTTTACGTCAAACATTAAAGGCCTGACTCAGGCTTCTCGTAACGCCAACGACGGTATCTCCATCGCGCAGACGACGGAAGGTTCTCTGTCGGAAATCAACAATAACCTGCAGCGTGTCCGTGAACTGTCTGTGCAGGCAACGAACGGCACCAACTCCGAATCAGATCTGAAATCCATCCAGGCTGAAATCACCCAGCGCCTGAGCGAAATTGATCGTGTATCCGGTCAGACTCAGTTCAACGGCGTAAAAGTGCTGGCTTCTAACCAGACCATGAAAATTCAGGTCGGTGCAAATGATGGCGAAACCATCGAGATCAATCTGCAAGAGATCACTTCCAGCACTCTGGGTTTAGGTAATCTGGATGTGACTAACAAAAGTCTGGATCTGAGCAAGCTGTCTACTACTGCGCTGACTGATGCTAAACCATCTTCTAGCGTTCCGACTGCAAGTCATACGTTGACTGCAAAAGATACTGCAACAACCAATCCATACTCTCTGTATGTTGATGATGCGGATGCCAACATTGTTTACGCAAGTAATAACGGCACAGATTTCTACAAAGTGTCT
>NZ_JBFWLF010000344.1:0-4370 GCF_050252275.1 Citrobacter sp.
CCGCCAGCGTAGCCAGCCCCCGACTCCAGCTTTCCGCCTGGACGATATCAACATCGGCTAGCCATTCCAGCGCGGCGCTCATGCCAATCACGCCAGCGACGTTTGGGGTACCTGCTTCGAGCTTCCACGGTGCGGCCTGGGTTGTGAAGCCCTCGAAACTGACGTCGTTGATCATCTTACCGCCACCGAGCCATGGCGACATGGCCTCCAGCAGCGCCGGTTTGCCGTAAAGCACGCCGATACCGGTTGGACCGTACAGCTTATGGCCTGAGAAGGCGTAGAAATCGATGTCGAGCGCCTGGACATCCGCCGGGAAATGGACGGCTCCCTGTGCGCCATCCACCATCACTACCATGCCTGCGGCATGGGCGAGGGTAATCGCACGGGCTAAGTCCGGGCAGCCGCCGGTCACGTTCGACATCTGCCCCAGCGCGAGAATTCGGCTGCGCGGGGTGATGATTGTCTGCAGACGTTCAACGTCAGGCAGGTGCTGGGCATTGAGCGGCAGCTTGACCACTTTTGCCCCAGTTTGCTCTGCGAGCATCAGCCACGGCACGAGATTCGCGTGATGCTCCGCGACGCTGACGATGATTTCATCGCCCGGTTGCAGGCGAGGGCGGGCATAACTCTGCGCCACCATATTGATGGCCTCCGTGGTGCCCCGGGTCCAGACGATGGTTTTGTCATCTGGCGCATTCAGCAAACGCGCCACTTTTTCCCGTGCGGCCTCATAGCGCGCGGTCAGGCGCTGAGCTTCGGCGAACTGGCTGCGATGGACGTTGCCAGCGCTCAGGCTATAGAACTGCCGGGTCGCCTCGATGACGGCCTGCGGTTTAAGGGCCGTCGCGGCGCTATCCAGATAGACGCCCGCGTCAGCGAGTGCCGGAAATTGCGCGCGAAACTGCGCGGGATTGAAAGCGTTCATGGTATTCCTCGGTTCAGTAATCCGATCGTGGCGCAAATTGGTCGTTGATTCAAGAAGTGTACGGTCACCAGGAATCTTCTGGATGTTGTGGCGAAATCAGACCAGTAGCTTATGCTGAATTATGTTAGGCAAATCTTTTTGCCTGTTACGGAGTACGTTTTTAATAGCATAAACAGCTTTAAGGAGAAGAAGATGAAAAAGACTGCCGCAATTATTTCCGCATGTATGCTGACTTTTGCTCTGAGCGCCTGTTCCGGTCCGAACTACGTGATGCACACCAATGACGGGCGTAGCATCGTTGCGGACGGTAAGCCGAAAACCGATGATGAAACCGGGATGATTTCGTACAAGGACGCTAATGGCAACAAACAGCAGATCAATCGTACCGATGTGAAAGAGATGGTCGAGTTGGATCAGTAGTCGGTAGAGAGTAGGTAAAAAAAAGCACCGCAAATTGGCGGTGCTACATTAATCACTATGGACAGACAGGGTAAATGTACAGGAAGTGAAAAAGGGTAGCGTTGCTACCGTGGTCTGAATCGCAGACCAATTGCAAACACAACAACACAACATCACAACCGTAAGCCAAAAGCCCACCAGAACACGCATTCCGATAAAACTTTTCGTTCCGGCTCAGGAAGTGCCGCCACTATAGGTATTTGCTGGTAGTTCCTCAACGGACAAATTATAATGGCTCAGATTAAAAAAACTAATAGGTTACACAGTGTAGCTTAATTGTTAAATTCTTTTAACATCAAAGTTTAAAAGCCATGTCAAAACGACTTCCACCTCTGAACGCATTACGTGTTTTTGATGCCGCCGCACGGCATCTGAGCTTCACCCGCGCAGCAGAAGAGCTTTTTGTGACGCAGGCCGCAGTAAGCCACCAAATCAAGTCACTTGAGGATTTTTTGGGACTTAAGCTGTTTCGCCGACGCAACCGTTCTCTTCTTCTTACTGAAGAAGGACAGAGCTACTTTCTCGACATAAAAGAGATTTTTTCGCAATTAACCGAAGCGACGCGTAAACTTCAGGCGCGAAGTGCAAAGGGGGCGTTGACGGTCAGTTTATTGCCCAGTTTTGCGATTCAGTGGCTGGTGCCCCGACTCTCTAGCTTTAACTCAGCTTATCCGGGAATTGACGTCAGAATCCAGGCCGTGGACCGTCAGGAAGACAAACTGGCGGACGATGTTGACGTGGCGATTTTTTATGGTCGCGGTAACTGGCCTGGACTGCGCGTAGAGAAATTGTACGCCGAATATCTGTTGCCAGTGTGTTCGCCGTTGCTGTTGACGGGCGATAAACCCCTGAAATCGCCAGAGGATTTGGCTTCGCATACTTTGCTACATGATGCCTCACGTCGTGACTGGCAAACTTACACGCGACAGCTAGGGTTAAATCACATCAACGTTCAGCAGGGCCCTATCTTTAGCCACAGCGCGATGGTGCTGCAGGCCGCTATCCACGGACAGGGCGTAGCGCTGGCGAATAACGTGATGGCGCAGTCAGAAATTGAAGCGGGGCGACTGGTCTGCCCGTTTAATGATGTACTGGTCAGTAAAAACGCATTTTATCTGGTTTGTCATGACAGTCAGGCAGAACTGGGTAAAATAGCCGCCTTCCGTCAGTGGATACTGGCGAAAGCGGCCACGGAACAAGAGAAATTCCGCTTTCGTTACGAACAATAACTTACGTAGGGTATTACCATGACCAGCCGTTTTATGCTGATTTTTGCCGCTATCAGCGGCTTTATTTATGTCGCTCTGGGGGCTTTCGGTGCGCATGTCCTGAGCAAAACCCTCGGTGTGGTTGAAATGAGCTGGATCCAGACCGGCCTGCAATATCAGGCGTTTCATACGCTGGCGATATTCGGGCTGTCGGTTGCGATGCAACGCCGGATCAGCATCTGGTTTTACTGGAGTAGCGTTTTCCTCGCGCTAGGAACGGTGCTGTTTAGCGGCAGCCTGTATTGCCTGGCGCTGTCTCATCTGCGCCTGTGGGCGTTTGTTACCCC
This sequence comes from Citrobacter sp., assembly GCF_050252275.1. Lineage (NCBI taxonomy): Bacteria > Pseudomonadati > Pseudomonadota > Gammaproteobacteria > Enterobacterales > Enterobacteriaceae > Citrobacter > Citrobacter sp. Next base: position 2,940 of record NZ_JBFWLF010000344.1, read on the forward strand.
TGTCGGCGGCGTCAGCTTCCTGGCAGGTTGGGTGCTGATGTTAATCGGCGCCATCCGTTTGAAGCGTAAGGGCATAGTTCATGAATAAGGTTGTGTTGTTGTGTCGCCCGGGCTTTGAAAAAGAGTGTGCCGCAGAAATCACCGATAAAGCAGGGCGTCGGGAGTATTTCGGTTTTGCCCGCGTCAAAGAAAATGCGGGCTATGTCATCTATGAGTGCTATCAGGCCGAAGACGCCGAAAAAATTATCAGCGAGCTGCCGTTCAGTTCGCTGATTTTTGCCCGCCAGTGGTTTGTGGTCGGCGAGTTGCTCCAGCACTTGCCGCCGGAAGATCGCATTACGCCGATTGTCGGCATGTTGCAGGGCGTGGTGGAAAAGGGTGGCGATCTGCGTGTGGAAGTGGCGGATACGAACGAAAGTAAAGAGCTGATGAAGTTCTGTCGCAAATTCACGGTGCCGCTGCGAGCCGCCCTGCGCGAGGCTGGCGTGCTGACGAATTATGAGACGCCGAAGCGCCCGGTGGTGCACGTCTTTTTTATCGCGCCAGGCTGCTGCTATACCGGTTACTCGTATGCCAGTAATAACTCGCCGTACTATATGGGCATTCCGCGCCTGAAGTTCCCAGCCGATGCGCCCAGCCGCTCGACGCTGAAGCTGGAAGAAGCGTTGCACGTGTTTATTCCGCAAGATGAGTGGGATGAGCGTCTGGCAAACGGGATGTACGCGGTGGATTTAGGCGCCTGCCCCGGCGGCTGGACCTACCAACTGGTCAAACGCAATATGTGGGTGTATTCGGTCGATAACGGCCCGATGGCACAAAGTCTGATGGATACCGGACAGGTTACCTGGCTGCGCGAAGACGGCTTTAAGTATCGCCCCAACCGCAACAACATCTCGTGGATGGTGTGCGATATGGTTGAGAAGCCGGCGAAAGTGGCGGCGTTGATGGCGCAGTGGTTGGTCAACGGCTGGTGCCGGGAAACTATCTTTAATCTCAAGTTGCCAATGAAAAAACGCTACGAAGAGGTCTCGCAGAATCTGACCTATCTCCAGGCGCAGCTTGATGAGCATGGTGTGAATGCGCAAATTCAGGCGCGGCAGTTATACCACGACCGTGAAGAAGTGACGGTGCACGTGCGTCGCCTGTGGGCCGCCGTAGGCGGACGTCGCGACGAGCGCTAGCTCGCGCCGTTGCAGATCTGATGCACTGTTGTTCATCAGGTCTGCAACCCATTCCCGTTAGTGTTTATGACTGCGGCGTGTCCGACACAATATGCGTTACGTCATCCAGATGACCGAGTCGGGCTTCTCCGGAACGATTGAATTTGCTTTTGTCGATCAGCAATAACGACTGTGACGCGCGTTTCAGCAGGACTGATTTGAAATCCGCGTTGAAGGTGCTGGAATCCCACAGTGCGCCGTGGCGGTCGAT
>NZ_JBFWLF010000345.1:0-4369 GCF_050252275.1 Citrobacter sp.
CCCTTCCGTTTTCGGGACAGAGATGTAGTTTTCGATATCCACAGTATCGAGTACCTGGCCGCCAAAACGCTCACCCATCAGGCCGGTACGAATCCCTTTACGTGCGGAGTAAACCGCTGCGGCTGCACCCGCAGGACCGGAACCGACAATCAGAACATCATAAGCATCACGCTGGCTCAGCTCTTCTGCGGCGCGTTTTTCAGCGCCAGTATCCACTTTCGCCACGATTTCCGTCAGCGTCATCCGACCCTGACCAAACTCTTTCCCGTTAACGTAGACAGCCGGTACGCCCATCACGTTACGCTCAGTGATCTCGTTCTGGAACGTGCCGCCATCAATCGCCGTATGCTTGATACGCGGATTCAGCACCGCCATCAGGTTCAGTGCCTGCACCACGTCAGGGCAGTTATGGCAGGAGAGTGAGTAATACGTTTCAAATTCAAAATCGCCGTCAATCTCGCGGATCTGCTCGAGCAGAGACTGCGCTTCTTTTGACGGGTGTCCACCGGTCCACAACAGCGCCAGAACCAGCGACGTAAATTCGTGTCCCAGCGGAGAACCTGCAAAACGCGGCCCCTTCGTTGAACCCGGATTGGTGATCAGGAAAGAGGGTTTGCGCACCGACAGGCTGTTGTCTTCTTTAAAGGTGACTTTCTCTGACAGTCCAGCGATTTCAGCCAGCAGTTCCTTGATTTCCGCCGATTTAGCGCTGTCATCCAGCGTCGCAATCAGCTCAACAGGTTTCGTCAGTTTCTCAAGATAAGCCTTGAGCTGGGTTTTCATATTTGTGTCGAGCATTGTTCTTCCCTCTCTGAAAACATCATCATGCAAGCTGATTTGGCTGAGTCTGCATTAATACAACTTGCGTCATGGTGCTGAATAAAACGGGCACCCATAAGCACCCGTATGTGAGGTAAACTCCCAGTATTTCTTGTCACAGGAAGGCGGCAAGCTTATGAATCCCCGGGAGCTTACATAAGTAAGTGACCGGGATGAATAAGCGCAGCCAACACACCTGTGGCATGAAAAACGCCGGAATTTTTAGATTTTACCGACCAGATCAAGGGATGGAGCCAGCGTCGCTTCGCCTTCTTTCCACTTAGCCGGGCACACTTCGCCTGGGTGAGAAGCAACATACTGAGCGGCTTTGATTTTACGCAGCAGGTCAGAAGCATCACGGCCGATACCTTCAGCGGTAACTTCGATCGCCTGGATGATACCCTGCGGGTCAACAACGAACGTTGCGCGGTCTGCCAGACCTTCGTCTTCACGCATGTTGTCGAAGTTACGGGTCAGGGCGCCAGTCGGGTCGCCGATCATCGCATATTTGATTTTGGCGATGGTGTCGGAGCTGCTGTGCCATGCTTTGTGGGTAAAGTGGGTGTCGGTAGAGACGGAGTAAACGTCTACGCCCAGCTTCTGCAGTTCTTCATAATGGTCTGCAACGTCACCCAGTTCGGTCGGGCATACGAAGGTAAAGTCAGCCGGATAGAAGAAGAAGACGCTCCAGCGGCCTTCGGTATCTTTCTCGGTCACTTCGATGAATTCACCGTTTTTGAACGCCTGGTTTTTAAAAGGTTTAATTTTGGTATTAATCAAAGACATCTGTACTTCCTCCATGTTTTCGTTGAGAGATAAGTTACCGAAGATTGACTGACAGGGCTAATGCGTTTCCTTTATCAAATCAATAAGCGTTAGCTAACAAACCTCTCAATTCAACGTTGTGAACGTGCTACGACGCAAAGTAAAAAGGGCCACCTTTGCAGGCAGCCCCGTTACCTGAACTACCCGTGGGTAACTTCAGCGCCAGTGAAACTGGCTATGTGTTGCGCTCTACATTACCTTAACAAAGGCTGTAACAGCGAGAATGATTACACCACCCCACTCCTCAAAGGGCAACGTTCCAGCCTGAGGTCTTATCTATGGCTGTGATAGGTTTCCCCACCGTTCTCGCAATCGCTCTGATTTATAAGGATAAATGATGTTAAAACGTACGCTTTTGCTCTCCCTGCTCCCTCTTTTTGCCTGGGCTGAAGACCTGCCTGCGCCCGTTAAAGCGATAGAAAAACAAGGGATTACCATTATAAAGTCGTTCGATGCGCCCGGCGGGATGAAAGGCTATCTTGGGAAATATCAGGATATGGGGGTCACTATCTACCTGACACCTGATGGCAAGCAGGCCATTTCGGGCTACATGTACAATGAAAAAGGCGAAAACCTGAGCAATCAATTGATAGAGAAAGAGATCTATGCGCCTGCCGGACGGGAAATGTGGCAGCGCATGGAAAAAGCCGACTGGCTTCTCGATGGCAAAAAAGAGGCTCCGGTGGTGCTGTATGTTTTTGCTGATCCTTTCTGTCCGTATTGCAAACAGTTCTGGCAACAGGCCCGCCCATGGGTGGAGTCCGGCAAAGTCCAATTGCGAACGCTACTCGTCGGCGTCATCAAACCAGAGAGCCCAGCTACCGCCGCTGCCATTCTGGCATCGAACGATCCGGCAAAAACCTGGCATGATTATGAAGCCTCTGGCGGAAATATGGCGCTCACGGTGCCCAAAGCGATTTCTCCGGCACACATGAAAATCCTTAATATGAACCAAAAAATCATGGATGATTTAGGCGCAAACGTCACGCCCGCAATTTATTATATGAATAAAGATAACGTTCTTCAGCAGGTCGTTGGCTTGCCTGAAAAAGCGCAACTGGATGCCATGATGACACATCCATAAGTAATACGGGTAATTATATGCCATTAGATATAATTACCCTGAATATTTCTCATAACACGTTGTAAAAATCACTTCGTCATTTAAGTTTTACTTAAGTAACACTCAAACCAGAAAGAAATATTTCTTTGCAAAACTCCTTTGTTTTTAACCACGCCAGCTTGTATAGCGAACATGTAATATCAATTGAAATATATTCAAAACGGATATATTTAAGATAATTTAATTAATTCATTGAATTTATTTAAGCATTGCACGTTCCCAAAAAAGGCTTATATTATAGAGGGATATCTATTTAAGGCGAATGACTTTAACGTTTAAGGATAAGCGATACATGTCCGTTTATAAAATATCATTAAACCAAAATGTTCTTGAAGCCGCTGAAGAACGCATCACCTGGACTCTCGAAAATCTTCCCCGCGTATGCGTCTCCTTTTCCGGTGGTAAAGATTCTGGCTTGATGTTGCATCTGACGGCCAATATTGCCCGTAAGCTACACAAAAAAATCAATGTGTTGTTCATTGACTGGGAAGCGCAATTTTCCTGTACCATTAGTTATATTACCGCGTTGCGCGAAATGTATGCCGATGTCATCGACCATTTTTATTGGGTTGCCCTTCCGCTCACCACCCAAAACTCACTGTCACAGTTTCAACCTGAATGGCAGTGTTGGGAACCCAATACCCAGTGGGTTCGTCAACCGCCGCCAGACGCCATCACCGATCCGGGTTATTTTCCCTTCTATCAATCCGGCATGACCTTCGAACAGTTTGTACGTGAATTTGCCGACTGGTTTTCGAATAAACGCCCGGCAGCGATGATGATCGGGATTCGGGCCGATGAATCCTATAACCGTTTTGTGGCAATCGCCAGTTTACGTAAACAGCGTTTTGCCGATGACAAACCTTGGACGACCGCCGCACCAGGCGGACATACCTGGTATATCTATCCGCTGTATGACTGGAAAACAGCTGATATCTGGACCTGGTTTGGTCGCACCAATTTGCCCTGTAATCCGCTCTACAACCTGATGTATCAGGCCGGTGTTCCGGCCCGTTACATGCGTATTTGTGAACCATTTGGCCCTGAACAGCGCCAGGGATTATGGCTCTATCATGTTGTTGAACCGGAAAGATGGGCCGCGATGTGCGAGCGCGTGAGTGGCGTCAGGAGCGGCGGGATCTACGCCGGGCAGGATAATCACTTCTATGGTCATCGAAAAATTCTCAAGCCCGAACACTTGAGCTGGCAGGAGTACGCCATGCTGTTACTGCTCAGCATGCCCATCTCCACGGCAGAGCATTACCGCAACAAAATCGCCGTCTATTTACAGTGGTACAAGAAAAACGGCCTCGGTGAGATCCCGCAAACGCAGACGGGTGATATCGGTTCGAAAGATATCCCCTCCTGGCGACGCATCTGCAAAGTGTTATTGAACAATGATTACTGGTGTCGGGCGCTCTCTTTCAGCCCAACTAAACCGAAAAGTTACCAGCGTTATAGCGAACGCATGAAAGCGAAACGCAAGGAATGGGGAATTTTATGCAACAACGATTAACTCAGGACCTCCTTAGCTATCTTTCTGGCTTATCTGATGACGAAAGAATTAAAGCCATCAATGTGTTCAGAAAGGCGATTCACAGC
>NZ_JBFWLF010000346.1:0-4337 GCF_050252275.1 Citrobacter sp.
TGAACTGCATTTAAAGAAATAATGTGCTGTATATAATGCCATTTAAGGAATTATATTCTTTTATTGTTTTGTTTTTAAGATGATTGAATTGTCATCATGGCTAAGATCATTTCATTTGTTCTCACGCCTGATATCTGGAAAATATTGCCTAAATACCGCAATGAGACTCAGGGCGTTTGGGTCGGAAGGACATACGTTACATTGCCGTGACTTTTACTTAACGCATTCACAAATACACTGCATTTAATCATGCGATGTATAGCGTGCTGTTATTTCGATACAGTGGAATTGATATGAAGAGAAAAGAATTTAAATTAACAACCATGGCGTTGTTAATCAGTAGTCTGTTAATGGCAAATAACGCCGGTGCAGTCATTCATGATGTAGATGGTATTATTAGCGGAAGCGGGATCATCGCTAAAGATCAGGAATATAAAATCATTAGCACCGCAGGGGAAAACAATACGATCTCCGTGGCGAATAATGGTGGTGTAACCATTACCAACCCTGGCGGAACGCCCACGGTCTCGGGTGGGGGCGAATTTGAAAACGGTGACTTTTTAATTTCCAACGGGACAGTGATTGTCGCCAACAGCGGAACCATTAATTTAGGTTCAGGGACTACCGTGAATCATATCATCGGCGATGTCATTCCAGGCACCGTCGAGGGGCGACCAGACATTCCGCTGGATAATGATTATCAGTTCATGTATGCGGTGGGTATCGTTCAGGTGGGTGGTAACAGTGCAGCCTATCTCGCGCAAAAAGGCTCGATCGTTGCCGATAATTTGACGATAAATATGAGTCAAAAGCGTGATGGCAAAGATATTGCGGGCATTCTGGGCAATAAACACAATGGCGTCTTTACCTTAACCGGCACCACCACGGTTAATTCTGCGGTGACCGGGGCGAATGGGAAGAATTTCGCGATCTATGCAAAGTCGGGATCGAAAATCAACGCTGAAAATTTGATCGTCAATAGTAAGGGGACATTCTACGCCGTCGGCCTCGATTCGGAATCCAGTGTGGATGCCGACCGTTCACTGATTCGTTATAAAAATGCCACGATTACATCCGTCGCCGATCAGTATGCGGACGGTATCAGTTCTAACGGGGCTGACGTTGAAGCGTTGGGCGACACCGCTATTGATGTCACCGTGAACGATGCGAATGGCGTGATTTCCGGGATCTGGGTTTCAGATGGTCTCACCGGCGTTGATCTGGATGCACATGTGACCATGGCAGGAAAGACGAGCCTGCTGCTGAAGTCAGGCGCGGAGAGTACGGTTCTCAGTGGTGTCGAGTCCGTGGGCGCTTCGCAGTTTACCAGTAACGACCTGAATATCACGCTGGATACTCAGGGGCATCAGCAAACAACCGGTACCGGCATTCGGGCCAGTAAAGAAGATGCGCTCACGGCGGGTAAAATCGACATTAATGGTCGTCTGAACATTGATGTTGTCGATACCACCCGCAGCGGGAGCTGGAACTACGTCCGTGCGGACAAGGGCGGCGAAATCACGCTGAACGGTGGGGTACAGATGGGGGTTAACTACAACGACCCGGATGCCACTGCCATTCTGGCGGAAAACGCCGACTCCCGCGTGACGATTAACCCGCAGAAAATCGACGTTGTCGGGACGATTGAAGCCCTGGATTCCGCCGTGGTTGATGTGAATGCGATTAACCAGTCGCGTTTCGTCGGCGGGATGGTCACCAGCGGCAATGCAGTGAATAACCTGTCGCTGGCCGATGGCTCGGCCTGGAACATGACCAAAAGTTCTCAGCTCACCAACCTGACGCTGAATGACTCCACGCTGACCTTTATGCCAGCCGCCACAAAGCGTCGTATGCTGACGCGTGATACCGCGAGTTTCAAAACCCTGACGGTGGACGGTGATTACACAGGCACTAACGGTAATCTCGTGATGAACACCCAACTGGGCGATGACAGCTCACCGACTGACCGGATGATCGTTGCGGGCAACACCTCCGGCACCACGAACGTTAAAGTACTGAACGCCGGGGGCGCGGGCGGTCTGACGACGTCGGGCATCGAACTGATTAGCGTTGGCGGCAATTCTGACGGTGTGTTTAAACAAAATGGCCGTATCGTGGCCGGTGCGTATGACTACACCCTGCATCGCGGTGAAGGCGAGAATAATAAAAACTGGTATCTGAGCAGCGCCCTGTCTCCGGTTACTCCGCTGGATCCTCTGAATCCTACCGATCCGCAGCCGCCAGCTCCGACGCCGCGCGAACACGCGGTGCGTCCGGAAGCCGGTCTGTACGGCATGAACCTGCAGGCGGCGAACACGCTGTTCAATACCCGTTTGCAGGATCGTCTGGGCGAAACGCATTACGTGGACGCGCTGACCGGCGAAGAAGCCGTCACCAGTATGTGGCTGCGTAACGTGGGCGGTCATACCCGTCAGAAAGACAGCAGTGGTCAACTGGATATGCAGGCCAACCGTTATGTCATGCAACTGGGCGGCGACATTGCGCAGTGGTCTTCGGACAACACCGACCGCTACCATCTGGGCCTGATGGCCGGTTATGCCAACCAGAAAGCGCGCGCCGAAAACCAGCGTAACGGTAACCGGGCCGACAGCCGCATCAGTGGTTACAGCGTTGGTTTGTACGGCACCTGGCTGCAGGACAACGCGACGCACGAAGGCGCGTATGTCGATACCTGGGCGCAGTACAGCTGGTTTGATAACACCGTTTCTGGTCGTGATGTCGAATCTGAAGAGTATGATTCTAAGGGCTTCACCGCCTCTGTCGAATCTGGCTACACCTGGAAACTGGCCGAACTCAGCGAGCGTAACGCGCTGTATATTCAGCCAAAAGCCCAGATCACCTGGATGGGCGTGAAGGCAGATGAGCACAAAGAAGTTAACGGTACCCGCGTTGAAGGTAACGGCGATGGCAACATCCAGACACGCGTCGGCGTCCGTCTGTTCGGCAAGGGCCACAACACACTGGACGACGGCAAAGACCACACCTTCCAGCCGTTTGTCGAAGCCAACTGGATCCACAACAGCAAAGACTTTGGCGTCTCAATGAACGGTGAAAATGTGAATCTGAAAGGCGCCCGCAATATCGGCGAACTGAAAGCCGGTGTTGAAGGCCAGTTGACGAAGAACGTCGCCCTGTGGGGCAACGTCGCTCAGCAGGTTGGTAACAACGGCTACAGCGACACTTCAGCGATGATCGGTATTAAAGCGTCGTTCTGATGCCAAGTGCCGGGAGGCGGTTTCGCTTTACCCGGCCAGGCAAAAAACCTGTAGGCCGGATAAGGCGCAACGCGTCGCCATCCGGCAGTATGGGCATGAAATCCTCTCTCTAAACAGTATGTTACCGATGCGTAATCCCTTCATAAATTAAACGTAACGCCAGCAGGCCAATTATCGCGCCGATGATGCGACTGGCGACTCGCTGTATTCTGCCATATGCCCGACGCACGGCAGGCAACGAAAAGGCCTGGCTTAGAAAGACGCGCCAGATAACCGAAGAGAGCACAATCCCGGCCCAGGCCATCATCCTTGCCCACATGGGCGTGTCGGCACTCAGCGTAACGGAGAAGATACTGATAAAAAACAGGACGGTTTGCGGATTTGACAGATCGGTCAGTAAGCCACGACGAAAGAACACGGTCCATGGCGCGCTAACGGGTTGCTGCAGCGTTGGCATCTGCGGTGTGGCCTGGTGACGCATACTGTTCCAGGCAAACCACAGCAGATACGCGCCGCCGCCAATTTTGATCACCGAAAATACCGCCTCGCACTGGGTGATCAGTGTCGCCATGCCAAACAGCCCCAGCCCGGAATAGATAGCGTCACCTGACGCAACGCCCAGACCAGTTAATACTCCTGCGCGCCGTCCGGAGGCCAGACTGGTTTGCACGACCACAAACAGATTGGCGCCGGGGTTGAAGAAGGTTAACACGAACAGGCTGACGGTGAGGAAAACCGCATGTAGAGGTTCCATAAACCACATTTCCCTGAGCTGGATAAAGTCACTCCATCTTATTTACAACAAAATCTGAGGGATGCGAATGGGATCACAAAGGGAGGCGAGTGAAAAAAACCACCCGTGTTACCACGGGTGGTAGAAAGTCAGAAGCTGTATTTCAGTCCTAACATTCCCTGCGTATCGCTGTAGCCGTTGTCGCCAATTTGCTGGGCGACGTTGCCCCACAGTTGCAGACGCTGGCTAAGCTGGCCTTCAACGCCCACTTTCAGTTCGCCAATATTGCGGTTGCCTTTCACGTCGTTGCTGATGTCATCCATCTTCACGCTGTAGCTACGGGTGTTGTGAAGCCAGTTGGCTTCGAC
>NZ_JBFWLF010000347.1:0-4333 GCF_050252275.1 Citrobacter sp.
AAGGTTCAACACGGTCTGTAGGATCGTAGAGATAAACTCCACGCGCGGACGAGATAGTGACGTCATAACAGCACCTCTTTCTCAGTGGTGAGGTTCCTGTATAACGCAAAAATGTGACGGAGAGCTATATTTTTTGTTTATGTTTTGTGCAATCAGAAAAGGGTGTGACAATCCTTTCAACCCTAACATTCTGAAAGGAAGGCGAAATGCTTCGGTTTCAAATGGCAATACAAGACGATGCCAGCCTGTTGAGCACAATGGGATATACCAGCTATCGTCATCATTTTGCCCATCTGTGGAAAAACGATGACGAACTGGCGGCGTATCTTGAGCAGGAATATTCTCTGCCCGCCATCGCCAGAAGTCTCGCAGAAGCGGGCACCTTCTGGTTGATAGCTTTTACTGACGTCCCGATTGGTTTTGCGAAGTATTCGTTACATCAGGCCCTTGAGCCACAAGACCCGCCGGGGACATTGCTGCATAAGATCTACCTTCTGCCGGGCGAAACTGGCAAACAGTACGGTGAACAGCTTTTTGCCGAAGTGGTCCGTCAGGCCAAAGCGCAAGGGGAAACACGGATCTGGCTGGAGGTACTGGCGGATAACCCCCGGGCACGTCAGTTCTATGAACAGCAGGGAATGACCTTTGTGAAAAACACTTTTTTTTCCACCACGTCGCAGACCACTACGCTTCACGTCATGGAAAAACCGCTCTGAGAGACCCAAAATGGCAACGACTCATCAGTCCACCCTCCGCAATGTCACCTGTGGTGAAAATGTGGTGATTTATGAACCCGCCAATCTCTACGACTGCCGGCTTGGCGACAACGTTTTTGTCGGCCCCTTTGTCGAAATTCAGGGAAATACGCAGATTGGCGCAGAGACAAAAATCCAGTCGCATACCTTCATTTGCGAATATGTCACCATCGGTTCCCGCTGCTTTATCGGCCACGGCGTCATGTTCGCTAACGATATGTTTCGGGAAGGAAAACCCAATGCCGACCGCAGCAGTTGGGGACGAATTACTCTTGGTGACGATGTCTCCATTGGTAGCGGCGCGACAATACTGGCGGTCAGTATCTGCGATGGCGTAGTTATCGGTGCGGGTAGCGTGGTGACCAAATCAATCACCGAAAAAGGCGTATATGCGGGTAATCCAGCCAGATTATTACGCCGTCTTCCGGCTGGATAAAACCACGTTAACTCAGCGGAAATTCACACTTTTATCGCTGGTCATGTCATAGAGCTGGAATTTACGTCCGAGCTGCTGACCCCCATCACGCGTCAGTGGCGTCCAGCCGATGGCCGCACGACTGCGGGTCGGGCCGGAAGAGAAGAGATCCAGCGGAATCGACACGTAGACGCCTTTGGTGAAATCCCCTTCGCCATACTCATCCGGCGAGACGTTGGTAAGCGTGGCGTAACCACCCACCACCACGCCGCTGTCAAAGCGTTTAGAGATATCCAGCGTGCCGCCTTTATCCCCCGCCAGATACTGACCGACGCTTGCTTTCACCAGCACGTCCTGGGCGAATGACGGCGTCCAGTAGGCCGTCAGGTGTCCGGTCTTCACGCTGTAGTCGGTGAATTTCATCATGTCCTGCGCGCTGCGCCAGTCACGCTGTTTCACGTAGTTTGCATCCAGACCAAACGCCCAGTTGCTGTCGACCGGACGGTACAGCACTTCTGCCCCCGCCCCGCCATACATGGTTTCAAGATAACCCCCGTAGACCTGACCATAGAAACCATTACCCAAGTACTGGAAATAGTTAGCTTGCAGGTTGTTCACATAAACGTCGTTCTGCACATATTCACGCACGCGGGTACGCACACGTGGCAGCTTCGAATCGTTCGGCGGATTGGTGTAGTTGAATTTATCGTAGTTATTGGCGAGATTTCCAAACAAGCTTCCGGTGGTCAGCAGGTGATCGGTCACCCACAGATCCGCCGTCGCCATCACACCCAACTGGTACATGTAGAAGTTTTCCGGTCCGCCCACGGACTGGTTCAGCACCGGATCGAGGTGGAAGTCGAAGCGCGACTTGTCGATATACCAGCCCTGCTCAGTGCGTTCCGGCACTATCGGCTCAAGGCGCTGTTGCGCCAGCGGCGTTTCCTGTCCCAGCGGTTCGCCTTCCAGATGGCGTTTCAGGCTGCTGACGTCCGTTTCGGTAGTTACCTGCGGCAGGTTGAGACGGTTTTCCGTCACGCGGATCGTGCGGATCCCCTCTGGCAAATCGTTCATCACGATCCGATTCGCCCGTTCAATACCTTCACGCGAGTCGCGGTATTTCACCTGCTCGCCGGTCACGTACAGCGTATCGCCTTTCACCTGAATCTGCGGATCTGCCAGTCCGGCGTTGTATTTCAGCAGCGTCAACTGATTCGCCACCACTGAGTGTTGCAGGATCGCGTCCTGCGGTTGCGGCTGGTATTTCGGCCGCGCGTTATCGTTATACGATGGGCGTAAGTCGTTGAAATTAGTCCGCAGCGTTACCCCAAACATAAAGGTGTTACCACGTTCATAGCTGAGGTTAACGTCGGCCCAATCGGTGACGCGGTAAATGGCGCCGACGTTAAACTTGCTTTTCTGTTCCAGCTTGCCCGCAAAATCCTGCTGGTAGTTATTGCCCTCATATTCCAGCTTCAGCCGCAGGGGCTGCCACGGCGTCTGGTACTCAATGCCGCCAAACAACGATGCCGGGCCGTGGAACATCTGGCTGCCATCAATGGAGCCAGCTTGTTTATAGCGGTTATCGCGGTAGCAATATTTATCGCTGTACGAACAGAGCGGGTTACTGACGTTGCCGCTGGTTCCCAGGTATCCCCAGCCGAGGCCGAGTGAGAAATCAAACGGTCCCCAGGCTTTGTTCGCCACGAGGTATTCCGCATCAAACAGGCCAGTCCCGCCGATATCTCGCGCACCGACCGACACCTGCGGCATCCAGTAGCTCTCTTCCCACAGGCGTAACTTCAGATCGAACGCTTTATCTTTGTAGGTTTGATCGCCGGAAAACGATTCGACGCTGCTGTACTTTTTGGTCCGCACGTCGGTGTAGCGCAGCGTGGTTTCCAGCCAGGGGAAAAGCTGCACGGAGGCGGAGTAGTAACGGTACTGATCGTTATCACGATAGTTGAGGCTCAACTCCCCTTCACGCGCCATGCGCGCGGTTGGGGTCTGTAATAATCCCACGCCGCCAAAATCCGACTGAGAGGGTCCAATCGGCGCCGGATACGTTTCGGCATGGCAGGCTGCGCTGATGCCCAGCGCCAGTAAGCTGAGCAGATATGTTTTTTTCATTATTCAGGTATCCGCTGCGTCAGGGTATGAAGAATGTCGGCGTTCAGCGCTTCCGGTTCGCTGCTCCAGAGAGAATCATCCAGCCCGACAACAATGATGCTGCCAGGCATCGGTTCAACGTGACGCTTATTCCAGTACGCCACCGGCACCTTCTGCGTTCGGCCATCGGGATAAACAATCCACGCATAGCTGCGATCCGCGCCGCTGAGCCGGTCTTGTCCATCGAGATAGCTGACGACGTCGCGTCCGGGCATAAACGGCTGTTTTCCGGGACGGCTTATCAGGCCAAAGAGCGTGACGTCCGTTGGCTGCCCGCCGACCCACAGCGTGTAGTTGCCCTGCAACGGCGGATTGCCGCGTTCGCTGACCCGCACGATGTCCGGATCGAGATTCACCAGCTGTCGACCCGTCACCTTCAGCGCCTGAACTTGCTGGCGCAACGCGTTAATGGCGGCGGCATCGTCCCCGCTTGCGTTGGCGCTTAACGCCGCCAGGCGCGCCAGCAGCGCCTGCTGTTGGCCCTGCGCTTTCACGGTCGCTTTCTCTTCAGCGATCACCGCGCCAGGCCACCAGCTGTTCGCCAGTCTGGGCTGTCCCACCAGATCGATAAGATGATCAGCGCCGGTAAGCGTTTTCGGCTCTGTGCTACCGGCGCTAAAGACCTTAACGGTCCCCGCAGCAAAAACAGATGACGCGCTCAGACTGAAGATCAGCGCTGCAAGAGTCCGTTTCATCATGATTTTGCCGCCTTAATCAGCGTGGTTTTCACCGGGAAGAAGTTCGCGCCCAGATACTGCTCCGACTGGCGAATTTGCCCTTCGTTATCGATCCAGTAACGGTTATGCCAGCGCGCTTGATCGGTCGTGACGGTTTCGTCCAGCACGCGAACCGGCGTCTCTTCGCTACCGACTTTTACCGTGTCGTTGCCATCCCATGTAAAGACGGAGCGCGCGGTGGCATAGCGCACCTGCTTGTATTCCGTCCAGCCCATCGTGCGGGTCCAGGTGGCACCGTCAGATCGGAAGAGCACACG
>NZ_JBFWLF010000348.1:0-4319 GCF_050252275.1 Citrobacter sp.
GCAAATTTGCTGACGTCGCATGTGCCGGTCCGCTGCTGGCTGCAGAACTGGATGCGCTGGGTAAAGCGCTGAAAGAGCCGGCTCGTCCGATGGTCGCTATCGTGGGCGGTTCTAAAGTTTCCACCAAACTGACCGTTCTGGATTCCCTGTCCAAAATCGCTGATCAGCTGATCGTTGGCGGCGGCATCGCGAACACCTTCGTTGCCGCTCAGGGGCATAATGTGGGCAAATCCCTGTACGAAGCCGATCTGGTTGACGAAGCCAAACGTCTGCTGACCACGTGCGATATCCCGGTTCCGACTGACGTTCGCGTCGCGACCGAGTTCTCTGAAAGCGCTGCCGCCACGCTGAAATCCGTCAACGACGTGAAAGAAGACGAGCAGATCCTGGATATCGGCGACGCTTCTGCACAGCAGCTGGCTGAAATCCTGAAGAATGCAAAAACCATTCTGTGGAACGGCCCGGTTGGCGTGTTTGAATTCCCGAACTTCCGTAAAGGAACTGAAATCGTAGCTAACGCAATTGCTGACAGCGACGCGTTCTCTATTGCAGGCGGCGGTGACACGCTGGCGGCTATTGACCTGTTCGGTATTGCTGACAAAATCTCCTACATCTCCACTGGCGGCGGCGCATTCCTCGAATTCGTGGAAGGTAAAGTTCTGCCTGCCGTAGCGATGCTCGAAGAGCGCGCTAAGAAGTAAGACACTCATGGGCAGGGAAACCTGCCCAATTTTCAGCGCGCTTAAGTGGCACGCACCCCTTTCCAAGGCCGAAGATACAGGACTCGTAACATGTCTAAAATTTTTGATTTCGTAAAACCTGGCGTTATCACCGGTGATGACGTACAGAAAGTTTTCCAGGTAGCAAAAGAAAACAACTTCGCTCTGCCAGCAGTTAACTGCGTCGGTACCGACTCTATCAACGCCGTTCTGGAAACCGCTGCAAAAGTTAAAGCGCCGGTTATCGTACAGTTCTCCAACGGTGGCGCTGCGTTCATCGCGGGTAAAGGCGTTAAAACTGACGTTCCTCAGGGGGCGGCAATCCTGGGCGCGATCTCTGGTGCGCACCACGTACATCAGATGGCTGAGCACTACGGTGTTCCGGTTATCCTGCACACTGACCACTGCGCGAAGAAACTGCTGCCGTGGATCGACGGTCTGCTGGACGCAGGTGAAAAACACTTCGCGGCGACCGGTAAACCGCTGTTCTCTTCTCACATGATCGACCTGTCTGAAGAGTCACTGGAAGAGAATATCGAAATCTGCTCCAAATACCTGGCGCGCATGTCCAAAATGGGCATGACCCTGGAAATCGAACTGGGTTGCACCGGTGGTGAAGAAGATGGTGTGGACAACAGCCACATGGACGCTTCTGCCCTGTACACCCAGCCGGAAGATGTGGATTACGCGTACACCGAGCTGAGCAAAATCAGCCCGCGTTTCACTATCGCGGCTTCTTTCGGTAACGTACACGGCGTTTACAAGCCGGGTAACGTGGTTCTGACCCCGACCATCCTGCGCGACTCTCAGGACTATGTTTCTAAGAAACACAACCTGCCGCACAACAGCCTGAACTTCGTCTTCCACGGTGGTTCCGGTTCTACCGCTCAGGAAATCAAAGACTCCGTAAGCTACGGTGTAGTAAAAATGAACATCGATACCGATACCCAATGGGCGACCTGGGAAGGTGTTCTGAACTACTACAAAGCGAATGAAGCGTATCTGCAGGGTCAGTTGGGCAACCCGAAAGGCGAAGATCAGCCGAACAAGAAATACTACGATCCGCGCGTATGGCTGCGTGCTGGCCAGACTTCCATGATCACGCGTCTGGAACAGGCTTTCAAAGAACTGAACGCAATTGACGTTCTGTAATGTAGCCTGCTGATTGTAAAAAGGCTTCCTTCGGGAAGCCTTTTTTGCGTGGTTGCCGGAGAATCTCGCCATCCGACAATGACAAACGGCAGGGGGTTACTGCGTCACGCAGGTACCTTTCTCGCCTGTGAGTATCTGCGGTGCATCTTTCAGCGCGCCAATAAACGCCGAACGCCCGGTTTGCTTAACAAACTGGATCACCGCCGCCGCTTTTGGTCCCATTGCGCCATCCGGTGCCGCAAACGGCGCCAACTCTTCGGTTGTGACATGTCGTAACGCGCGCGCCTGTGGAGTACCCCAGTGTTCATAGACGGCATCGGCATCGGTCAGGATCAGCAGATGATCGGCGTTGATGGTATTCGCCAACACCGCAGCTGTCAGATCTTTGTCGATCACCGCTTCAGTACCCACGTATCCGTTACCCTGAGCCACCACCGGAACGCCGCCACCGCCACAGCAAATCACCGTATGCCCTGCTTCCATCAGCATCTGGATGGCCTCGCCGTCGAGGATGTTTTGCGGTATCGGTGAGGGAACGACCCGTCGAATGTATTGTCCATCCGCCTTCATCGTCCAGCCATAGCGTTGTTCCAGTTCAGCCTGTTGATCCGGTTGATAGACGGGCCCAATGTACTTACCCGGAGCGGCAAACGCCTCATCCTGCGGGTCTACTTCTACCCGTGTCATCAGCGTGGTCACGGGGCAACCACCCGTATTTTGCGTCAGCGCCTGGGCGATGGCGGCGCCAATCATTCCCTGGCTTTCAGCCACCAGTATATCAAGCGGCCAGGCGGGTGATTCCGTGTAGGCCGCGTTCTGCAACGCCAGCAACCCGACCTGAGGCCCGTTTCCGTGAACAATCACCAGTTGAAAATCGCGAGCCAGCGTCGCTACCCGTTGCGCAAAAACCTGAATGCTGCGTTGTTGGTTTTCCGCACTCAATATCTCTCCGCGCTGTAATAATGCATTCCCACCCAGTGCAATGACCAGTTTCTTTTTCATTATGACCTCAATGTGCAAAATATCTCGTGGTCAAAATAACGTTCCGGTTTTTTTATAATGTGACTTATTCGACAGCTTATTGACTGATAAAAATAACGCGTTAATTAGGATTGTTTTTAATTACTTTGTTTAAAATATTTAAAAAATGATTGTTAGACTTTTTTTAATAATGTTGCGGTCAGTTCCCAGGAATTTATAACAATGGATTTTGTGTGACTTTGCTCAAACGAAATGATGTCGCGGCCCGATATGGTGAGCAGAGTTAAAACATCAAGCCTCATCAATCGTCAGATAATATGAGGTGTTCAACGGTAAATATTACCGGGAGATTGCTTATGTCTGAATCATGTGAAGTGACTGAGGTCACGAAGAAAAAAGGAATACCGGCCTGGTGGGTGACCATTTTCCTGTTCTGGCTGGGGTGGATTTTCATGTACGCCGACCGGACGGTATTGAACCCGGTGATGGGTGAACTGGAAAAAGAGTTTGGCCTAAGTGGAACGCAATTAGGCATTCTTAATTCTGTGTTTTATTTTTCTTATGCGTTATTACAGGTCCCGGCCGGAATACTGGGTGATAAAATCGGTAAGAAAAAAGTGCTGGTGCCTGGGTTTATTCTCTTTGGCGTTTTCACGGCCGTTACCGGTTGGGCAAAAAGTTGGTACACGCTGCTGTTTGCCCGCGTAGTCACGGGCGCGGGAGAAGGGACCTATTACGGTCCACAGTACGGCCTTTCTTCCGAGCAAATCCCTAAAAAATATCGCTCGCTCGGCAGCGCAATCATCAATAGCGGCATGGCCTTCGGTATTGCGCTGGGACTGATGACCTCAAGCTGGCTGGTGTACGATCAGGGCCATTCATGGCGGATGCCGTTCTACGCGATGGCGGTTCCTTCAGTACTGGTGGGGATTGCGATCTGGCTGTTTGTGAAAGAAAAGAAACGCACTGTAGATACCGACGGACAGCCGGTAAAAAAAGGCAAATTCAGCGATCTCCTGAAAAACCGCAACCTCGTTCTGACCTATATCATGGTGTTCTGTAGCCTGTTTGGTTTCTTCGTTATTCTGACCTGGCTTCCCTATTATCTGCAAAATGAACGTGGTATTGCCGGTAGCGAAACCGGGTTTATCTCTTCGCTGGTCGCCTGGATTTCAATCCCCGGCGCGCTGTTATTCTCCAGCCTGTCTGACAAATTAGGTAAGCGCAAACCGTTAATTATGTTCCTCGTCCCGGTGGCGATCATCAGCATGCTGTCCATTGTCTGGATGCCAAACATGACTGGCGTGATTGTCGCCCTGTGTATTTACGGTCTCGTCGGCAAGCTGGCACTGGATCCCGTGCTGGTTGCGCTGGTTGCCGATAGCGTTGATGAAAATAATTACAGCACCGCGTTTGGCTTATTTATTTTTTTCGGCTTGAGCTCTTCTATTCTTGCTCCCAGGATTG
>NZ_JBFWLF010000349.1:0-4283 GCF_050252275.1 Citrobacter sp.
TTCCGTCATTCTGGCCTGCCATCACGAACAGAACATCTTCAAGATGGGCGGCCTGCGTAAGTCCATTCCGCTGGTTTATCTCTGCTTCCTGGTGGGCGGTGCGGCGCTGTCGGCGCTGCCGCTGATTACCGCAGGCTTCTTCAGTAAGGATGAGATTCTGGCAGGCGCGATGGCGAATGGTCATATCAATCTGATGGTGGCAGGACTGGTCGGTGCGTTCATGACCTCCCTGTATACCTTCCGTATGATTTTCATCGTGTTCCACGGTAAAGAACAAATTCATGCTCATGCAGGGAAGGGGATTACTCACCACCTGCCGTTGATTGTCCTGATGATCCTGTCCACCTTCGTAGGCGCGCTGATTGTGCCGCCGCTTCAGGGTGTACTGCCACAGACAACTGAACTTGAGCATGGCCGCGTGATGACCCTGGAAATGACTTCTGGCGTGGTAGCGATTGCGGGCATCCTGATTGCCGCATGGTTGTGGCTGGGTAAACGTACTCTGGTGACCTCGATTGCCAACAGTGCGCCGGGTCGTCTGCTGGGCACCTGGTGGTATAACGCCTGGGGCTTCGACTGGCTGTACGACAAAGTGTTCGTTAAGCCGTTCCTTGGCGTCGCCTGGCTGCTTAAACGCGATCCGCTCAATGCCCTGATGAACGTGCCAGCCATCCTTTCTCGCTTCGCAGGTAAAGGCCTGCTGTTCAGCGAGAACGGTTATCTGCGCTGGTATGTCGCATCAATGAGCATTGGCGCCGTGGTGGTGCTGGCACTGCTGATGGTACTGCGTTGAGTTTGCGGGCTGGATGAACGACTGCCGGATAGCGCTACGCTTATCCGGCCTACACGCTCAAAGAGAATTTTTAGAAAATTCGTTGAAAATCAGGTCCAACTGGACAGGCGTTATCGGCGAAGTCAGAGTGAGCACCGCCTGTGCACCGCAACCGGAGCGTACTGAGGTATGTGAGGATTGCGAGCACTGTCGGGGTTCGCTATGACGAGTGAGATAGCCTGAACCGGACTTAAACAAGGAACAAAGATCACCATGTTATTACCTTGGTTGATATTAATCCCCTTTATCGGTGGCTTCCTGTGCTGGCAGACCGAACGCTTTGGCGTGAAGGTGCCGCGCTGGATCGCGCTGATCACCATGGGACTGACGCTCGCGCTTGGCCTGCAACTGTGGCTACAGGGCGGTTATTCGCTGACGCAGTCTGCTGGCATTCCGCAGTGGCAGTCTGAATTTGTCCTGCCGTGGATCCCGCGCTTTGGCATTTCGATTCACCTGGCAATCGACGGTTTGTCGCTGCTGATGGTGGTGCTGACCGGTCTGCTTGGCGTTCTGGCGGTGTTGTGTTCCTGGCGAGAAATCGAAAAATACCAGGGCTTCTTCCACCTGAACCTGATGTGGATCCTGGGCGGCGTGATCGGTGTGTTCCTTGCCATCGACATGTTCCTGTTCTTCTTCTTCTGGGAAATGATGCTGGTGCCGATGTACTTCCTGATCGCGCTGTGGGGCCACAAGGCGTCCGACGGTAAAACGCGTATCACGGCGGCAACCAAGTTCTTCATTTACACCCAGGCGAGCGGTCTGGTGATGCTGATTGCCATCCTGGCGCTGGTGTTCGTTCACCATAATGCGACCGGCGTGTGGACCTTCAACTATGAAGACCTGCTGAAAACGCCGATGTCGCACGGCGTCGAATATCTGCTGATGCTGGGCTTCTTCATCGCGTTTGCGGTGAAAATGCCGGTGGTTCCACTGCACGGCTGGCTGCCAGATGCGCACTCCCAGGCACCGACCGCGGGTTCTGTTGACCTCGCCGGTATTTTGCTGAAAACCGCTGCTTACGGTCTGCTGCGTTTCTCCCTGCCGCTGTTCCCGAACGCGTCAGCGGAGTTCGCGCCTATCGCGATGTGGCTGGGCGTAATCGGTATCTTCTACGGTGCATGGATGGCGTTCACGCAGTACGACATTAAACGTCTGATCGCCTACACCTCGGTTTCACACATGGGTTTCGTGCTGATTGCCATCTACACCGGCAGCCAACTGGCGTACCAGGGGGCGGTGATTCAGATGATTGCGCACGGCCTGTCCGCTGCGGGTCTGTTCATTCTGTGTGGTCAACTGTACGAACGTCTGCACACCCGCGACATGCGAATGATGGGCGGCCTGTGGGGCAAAATGAAATGGTTACCGGCGCTGTCGATGTTCTTCGCCGTGGCGACGCTGGGTATGCCTGGCACCGGTAACTTCGTTGGCGAATTCATGATCCTGTTTGGCAGCTACCAGGTGGTTCCGGTCATCACCGTGATTTCGACCTTTGGTCTGGTGTTTGCTTCTGTTTACTCGCTGGCGATGCTACATCGCGCTTACTTCGGTAAAGCGAAGAGCCAGATTGCACAACAAGAACTGCCAGGGATGTCGCTGCGTGAGCTGTTTATCATCCTGTTGCTGGTCGTGCTTCTGGTACTGCTTGGCTTCTATCCGCAGCCGATTCTGGATACCTCGCATTCTGCGATGAGCAACATCCAGCAGTGGTTTGTTAATTCCGTTACTACTACAAGGCCGTAAATCGCCATGACAATAACTCCACAACACCTGATTGCGCTGCTACCGCTGCTGATCGTCGGCTTGACGGTGGTGGTTGTGATGCTCTCCATTGCGTGGCGACGCAATCACTTCCTCAATGCCACGCTGTCGGTCATTGGGCTTAACGCCGCGCTGGTTTCGCTCTGGTTTGTTGGCCAGGCTGGCGCGATGGACGTGACCCCGCTGATGCGGGTTGACGGTTTCGCAATGCTCTACACCGGACTGGTTCTGCTGGCGAGTCTGGCGACCTGTACTTTTGCCTACCCGTGGCTGGAAGGCTATGACGATAACCGGGAAGAGTTCTACCTGCTGGTGTTGATTGCCGCGCTGGGTGGCATTCTGCTGGCGAACGCCAATCATCTGGCGGCGCTGTTCCTTGGTATCGAACTGATCTCCCTGCCGCTGTTTGGTCTGGTGGGCTATGCCTTCCGTCAGAAACGTTCGCTGGAAGCCAGTATCAAATACACCATCCTGTCTGCTGCCGCCTCGTCATTCCTGCTGTTTGGTATGGCGCTGGTGTACGCGCAGTCTGGCAACCTGTCGTTTGTCGCGCTCGGTAAGAGCCTCGGCGACGGTATGCTGAACGAGCCGCTGCTGCTGGCGGGCTTCGGGATGATGATTGTTGGTCTGGGCTTTAAACTCTCTCTGGTTCCGTTCCACCTGTGGACGCCAGACGTATACCAGGGTGCACCGGCTCCGGTTTCCACCTTCCTGGCGACGGCGAGCAAAATCGCTATCTTCGGCGTGGTGATGCGTCTGTTCCTGTACGCGCCGGTTGGCGACAGTGAAGCGGTTCGCGTGGTGCTTGGCGTGATCGCCTTTGCTTCCATCATCTTCGGTAACCTGATGGCGCTGAGCCAGACTAACATCAAGCGTCTGCTGGGTTATTCGTCTATCTCTCACCTCGGCTACCTGTTAGTGGCGCTGATTGCTCTGCAGAGCGGCGAGATGTCCATGGAAGCGGTCGGCGTTTACCTTGCCGGTTACCTGTTCAGCAGCCTCGGCGCGTTCGGCGTGGTCAGCCTGATGTCCAGTCCGTACCGTGGTCCGGATGCCGATTCTCTGTTCTCCTACCGTGGGCTGTTCTGGCATCGTCCGATCCTCGCGGCAGTGATGACGGTGATGATGCTGTCTCTGGCGGGTATCCCGATGACGCTGGGCTTTATCGGTAAATTCTACGTGCTGGCCGTCGGTGTACAGGCGCACCTGTGGTGGCTGGTTGCCGCTGTGGTGGTTGGTTCTGCGATTGGTTTATATTACTACCTGCGTGTTGCCGTGAGTCTGTACCTGAGCGCACCGCAGCAGCTTAACCGCGATGCGCCGTCTAACTGGCAGTACAGCGCAGGCGGTATTGTGGTACTGATCTCCGCACTGCTGGTGCTGGTGCTGGGTATTTACCCGCAGCCGCTGATCAGTATTGTGCAGTTAGCCGCACCGCTGATGTAAGCGACAAGCAAAAACGAAAAACCCGCCGAGGCGGGTTTTTTTATGGATGAAGAATCTTCAGGCAATCAACTGACGACTGACCAGCGGGCCGCTGATGTTTTGCGCCGCGCGATCCATCACTTCCTGAATAACGGATGACAGTTCGTTCACTTCAAACTTCGCCACGTAGCCTTCGGCTTTCACTTTGCGGACGTGATCTTCATTGGCACTACCGGAAAGAGAAGAGTGGATCACCACCGGAATT
>NZ_JBFWLF010000350.1:0-4280 GCF_050252275.1 Citrobacter sp.
CGGCTACAATAAAGTGCAGTCCGGGAGTCACGGTAACGCGACTCAGACCAGCATCCCGGGCGTCTTTGCTGCGGGCGACGTGAAGGACCACATTTACCGACAGGCTATCACCTCCGCAGGCACCGGTTGTATGGCTGCGCTGGATGCTGAACGCTACCTCGACGGTTTAGCCGACGCGTGCAAATAGTTTTTACAAATCAGCAACAAAAGTAAATAAGGCGACTATAGGTCGCCTTTATTTTTGCCCCGTTGTAACATTGCCCTGGCAAAAAATTCTGATAACTCACCTGCAAAGCGCGCAATGAATAAAACTCGTCAACAAGAGCTAACCCGCTGGTTAAAACAGCAAAGTGTCATTTCCCAACGCTGGCTTATGATTTCCCGTCTGCTGGGGTTTGTGAGTGGCGTACTGATTGTCGCTCAGGCCTGGATCATGGCTCGCATTCTGCAACATATGATCATGGAAAATATCCCGCGCGAAGCGTTGCTGTTGCCATTTGTCGTGCTGGTGCTGATCTTTATCCTCCGTGCCTGGGTCGTCTGGTTACGCGAACGCGTCGGATTCCATGCGGGCCAACACATCCGGTTTGAGATCCGCCGCCAGGTGCTCGACCGCCTGCAACAGGCCGGTCCGGCGTGGATCCAGGGAAAACCTGCAGGAAGCTGGGCCACGCTGGTGCTGGAACAGATTGACGATATGCACGACTACTACGCTCGTTATCTGCCGCAGATGGCGCTGGCGGTGTGTGTGCCCATCCTGATTGTCGCGGCTATTTTTCCGTCAAACTGGGCCGCCGCGTTGATCCTTCTCGGCACCGCGCCGCTGATCCCTCTGTTCATGGCGATGGTCGGTATGGGCGCTGCTGATGCTAACCGGCGTAATTTCCTCGCCCTGGCGCGTCTGAGCGGACATTTCCTCGATCGCTTACGCGGAATGGAGACCCTGCGCATTTTTGGCCGTGGTGAAGCGGAAACGGAAAACATCCGCGTCGCGTCGCAAGATTTCCGCCAGCGCACGATGGAAGTCCTGCGCCTCGCCTTTTTATCCTCGGGCGTACTGGAGTTTTTTACCTCGCTTTCCATTGCGCTGGTCGCGGTTTACTTTGGTTTTTCCTACCTCGGCGAACTTAATTTCGGCCACTACGGCACGGGCGTCACGCTGGCAGCAGGCTTCCTCGCCCTTATTCTGGCCCCTGAGTTTTTCCAGCCGCTGCGCGATTTGGGGACGTTTTATCACGCTAAAGCACAGGCGGTTGGCGCGGCAGACAGCCTGAAGACTTTTATGGAAACGCCGCTCGCCCATCCTGAACAAGGTGATGTGGAACTATCCACGCAAGAACCTGTTTCCATTGACGCCGTCGATCTCATCATTACATCGCCAGAAGGTAAGACCCTGGCGGGACCACTGAACTTCTCCCTCGCTGCCGGGCAGCGTGTCGTGCTGGTCGGTCGCAGCGGTTCGGGTAAGAGTTCTCTGCTGAATGCGCTTTCTGGCTTCCTCTCTTATCAGGGATCGCTGCGCATTAACGGGGTGGAACTTCGCGATTTGTCGCCAGAGTCCTGGCGTAAGCATCTCTCCTGGGTGGGGCAAAACCCGCAGTTGCCCGCGGCGACGATACGGGAAAACGTTCTTCTGGCTCGCCCGAATGCCAGTGAGCAAGAGTTGCGTGCCGCGCTCGACAGCGCCTGGGTCAGTGAATTCCTGCCGCTGTTACCACAGGGCGTGGATACGTCCGTTGGCGATCAGGCCGGACGTCTGTCCGTTGGTCAGGCGCAACGCGTGGCAGTAGCTCGTGCGCTCCTTAATCCCTGCAAGTTGCTGCTGCTGGATGAGCCGGCTGCCAGCCTGGATGCCCATAGCGAACAGCGGGTCATGCAGGCGCTGAAAGCGGCCTCAAAACGCCAGACCACCCTGATGGTCACGCACCAGCTTGAAGATCTGGCTGACTGGGACACGATTTGGGTGATGCAGGACGGACAGATTATCGAACAGGGCTCCTGGGCCGAACTGAGTACCGCCAATGGCGCATTTGCGACGCTGTTGGCCCATCGTCAGGAGGAAATCTAATGCGCGCGCTACTGCCTTATCTGACGCTCTATAAACGTCACAAATGGATGTTAACGCTGGGCATCGTGCTGGCGATCATCACCCTGCTCGCCAGCATTGGCCTGCTGACGCTGTCCGGCTGGTTCCTCTCTGCGTCAGCCGTCGCGGGCTTTGCCGGTATCTACAGTTTTAACTATATGCTGCCTGCCGCAGGCGTGCGCGGTGCGGCTATTACCCGGACTGCCGGACGCTATTTTGAGCGGCTGGTCAGCCATGATGCCACCTTCCGCGTGCTGCAACATTTACGTATTCACACCTTCAGCAAGCTGCTGCCGCTCTCCCCTGCCGGGCTGGCTCGTTATCGTCAGGGTGAACTGTTGAACCGCATTGTGGCGGATGTGGATACGCTGGATCACCTCTACCTGCGCGTCATCTCTCCCCTGGTGGGAGCCTTCGTGGTGATTATGGTTGTGACGATCGGTCTGAGCGTGCTGGATGTCACCCTCGCCTGCACCCTCGGCGGCGTGATGCTGCTGACGCTGTTTATTATGCCGCCGGTGTTTTATCGCGCCGGGAAAACCACCGGACAAAACCTGACGCACCTGCGCGGACAGTATCGCCAGCAGTTGACCTCATGGTTACAGGGTCAGGCTGAACTGACTATTTTCGGCGCCAGCGACCGCTACCGCGCGCAGATGGAGGCCACTGAGTTACAGTGGCACGAAGCGCAGCGCCGCCAGTCTGAACTGACGGCACTGTCACAGGCGCTGATGTTGCTCATCGGTGCCATTGCCATTTTGCTGATGTTGTGGATGGCGGCAGGCGGCGTAGGGGATAACGCTCAGCCTGGCGCGCTGATTGCCCTGTTTGTCTTTTGCGCGCTGGCAGCATTTGAAGCGCTGGCTCCGGTTACCGGCGCATTCCAGCATCTGGGACAGGTCATCGCCTCCGCCATGCGGATCACCGAACTGACCGAACAGAAGCCGGAAGTCACTTTCCCGACTGACGTATCCGACGTCCCGGATCAGGTCACTCTGACGCTGCGTGACGTTTCATTCAGCTACCCTGAACAGGCGCAAAAGGCGCTGGATTCGCTCTCCCTGCAGGTGAATCCAGGCGAGCATATCGCCATTCTTGGGCGCACCGGGTGCGGTAAATCGACATTACTCCAACTGCTCACGCGCGCGTGGGATCCGCAGCAGGGCGAGATCCTGCTCAACGGTTGTTCGATTGCAACTCTGAATGAAGCGACGCTGCGCAAGACCATCAGCGTTGTGCCGCAGCGCGTGCACTTATTCAGCGCCACCCTGCGCGACAACCTGCTGCTTGCAGCGCCTGACGCCAGTGACGACCAACTGGCAGACACGCTGCGCCGCGTCGGGCTGGAGAAACTCCTCGACGATGCTGGCCTCAACAGTTGGCTGGGCGAAGGCGGTCGTCAGCTATCCGGTGGCGAACTGCGTCGTCTGGCGATCGCCCGTGCGCTTTTGCACGATGCGCCGCTGATGCTGCTTGATGAACCGACGGAAGGCCTGGATGCGACGACCGAAAGCCAAATGCTTGAATTGCTGGCAGAGGTGATGCGCGATAAAACGTTACTGATGGTGACGCATCGCCTGCGCGGGCTCGCGCGTTTTGATCAAATAATAGTGATGGACAACGGCCAAATTATTGAGCAAGGTAATCACGCAGATCTGTTAGCGCAGCAGGGTCGTTATTACCAGTTTAAGCAAGGTCTGTAAGCTATTATTGAACGATCCGACTCGCGTACTGGAGTTCTGCTGTCATGCGCCTGGTTCAGCTTTCCCGACACTCTATCGCTTTCCCTTCGCCGGAGGGCGCTTTACGCGAGCCAAACGGCCTGCTGGCGCTTGGAGGCGATCTCAGCCCTGCGCGCCTGCTGATGGCCTATCAACGCGGTATTTTTCCGTGGTTTTCGCCTGGCGACCCTATTCTTTGGTGGTCACCGGATCCCCGCGCCATTCTGTGGCCTGACGCGTTTCATGTCAGCCGCAGTATGAAGCGCTTTCATAAGCGTTCTCCGTATCGCGTCACGCTGAATTATGCGTTTGGCCAGGTCATCGAAGGGTGCGCCAACGATCGCGATGAAGGGACATGGATCACCCAGGACGTGGTGGAGGCCTATCATCGACTGCACGAACTGGGGCATGCGCATTCCATTGAGGTCTGGCGTGAAAATACGCTGGTTGGCGGGATGTATGGCGTTTCCCAG
>NZ_JBFWLF010000351.1:0-4280 GCF_050252275.1 Citrobacter sp.
TGCCTGTGGCGGTTGGGCGCTGGCATGGGCGGTGTATGTCTTCAACCGGGGACAATACCATCCGCTGGTGCGTCCGGCGCTGCTGGCGAGTCTGTTTGGTTATTCTCTGGGTGGCTTGTCGATTACCATTGATGTGGGTCGTTACTGGAACCTGCCATACTTCTACATTCCGGGTCACTTCAACGTGAACTCGGTGTTGTTCGAGACGGCGGTCTGTATGACCATCTACATTGGGGTAATGGCGCTGGAATTTGCCCCTGCGTTGTTTGAACGTCTGGGCTGGAAGGTGTCGCTGAAACGCCTGAATAAGCTGATGTTCTTCATCATCGCTCTCGGAGCGCTGTTGCCGACCATGCACCAGTCCTCAATGGGCTCGCTGATGATCTCGGCAGGCTACAAAGTGCATCCGCTGTGGCAAAGCTATGAAATGCTGCCGCTGTTCTCGGTATTGACCGCCTTTATTATGGGCTTCTCGATCGTCATCTTCGAAGGCTCTCTGGTTCAGGCTGGCCTGAGAGGAAAAGGCCCGGATGAGAAGAACCTGTTCATCAAGTTGACGAACACCATCAGCGTGATGTTGGCGATTTTTGTCGTGCTGCGCTTTGGTGAGCTGGTTTACCGGGGCAAGCTGTCGTATGCCTTTGCCGGCGATTTCTACTCAGCAATGTTCTGGCTTGAAGTCGTGCTGATGGTCTTCCCGCTGGTCGTCCTGCGCGTTGCTAAATGGCGTAATGATTCACGCATGTTGTACCTGTCTGCGCTCAGCGCGCTGCTGGGTTGTGCGACATGGCGTCTGTCCTATTCGCTGGTGGCATTTAATCCAGGCGGCGGTTACCACTACTTCCCAACCTGGGAAGAACTGTTGATTTCTATTGGTTTTGTGGCTATTGAGATTTGCGCTTACATCGTACTCATTCGTCTACTGCCGATACTTCCTCCTTTAAAACAAAACGATCACAATCGTCATGAGGCGAGCAAAGCATGAGCCAGAGAATTACTATTGATCCCGTAACCCGTATTGAGGGGCACTTACGTATCGATTGCGAAATCGAAAACGGCGTTGTATCAAAAGCATGGGCCTCCGGTACCATGTGGCGCGGCATGGAAGAGATCGTGAAAAATCGCGATCCGCGTGATGCGTGGATGATTGTGCAACGTATTTGCGGCGTTTGTACGACCACGCACGCGATCTCCTCGGTTCGTGCGGCAGAAAGCGCGCTGAACATTGACGTTCCGGTTAACGCACAATACATCCGTAACATCATTCTTTCAGCGCATACCACTCATGACCATATCGTTCACTTCTATCAGCTTTCGGCGCTGGACTGGGTGGATATTACCTCGGCGCTGAAAGCCGATCCGGCAAAAGCGTCAGCGATGCTGAACGGCGTGTCGACCTGGCATCTGAACAGCGCGGAAGAGTTCACGAAAGTTCAGAACAAGATCAAAGATCTGGTTGCCAGCGGCCAGTTGGGGATTTTCGCCAACGGTTACTGGGGACATCCGGCGATGAAACTGCCGCCGGAAGTGAACCTGATTGCGGTAGCTCACTATCTGCAGGCGCTGGAATGCCAGCGTGATGCTAACCGCGTGGTGGCACTGCTGGGCGGTAAAACGCCGCACATCCAGAACCTGGCGGTGGGTGGCGTTGCCAACCCGATCAACCTCGACGGCCTGGGCGTACTGAACCTGGAACGCCTGATGTACATCAAGTCTTTCATCGACAAGCTGAGCGACTTTGTTGAACAGGTGTACAAGGTCGATACTGCGGTTATCGCCGCGTTCTATCCAGAATGGCTGGAGCGCGGTAAGGGGGCGGTTAACTATCTGGCTGCACCGGAATTCCCGACCGACGGTAAAAACGGCAGCTTCCTGTTCCCTGGCGGTTATATTGAGAATGCCGATCTGGCGAGCTATCGTCCGATCTCCTCTCACTCCGACGAGTACCTGATCAAAGGGATCCAGGAGAGCGCCAAACATGCCTGGTATAAAGACGAAGCTCCGCAGGCACCGTGGGAAGGGACGACCATTCCGGAATATAACGGCTGGTCGGATGATGGCAAATATTCATGGGTGAAATCCCCGACCTTCTACGGTAAAACCGTCGAAGTGGGGCCGCTGGCGAATATGCTGGTTAAACTGGCGTCCGGACGTGAGGCCACGAAAGCGAAACTGAATGAAATCATCGCGATTTATCAGAAGCTGACGGGCAAAACGCTGGAAGTGGCGCAGTTGCACTCTACGCTGGGGCGTATTATTGGTCGTACCGTTCACTGCTGTGAACTGCAGGGTATCCTGCAGAATCAGTACAGTGCGCTGATCGCCAATATTGGCAAGGGCGACCACACCACGTTTGTGAAGCCGAATATTCCGGCGACAGGCGAATTTAAAGGTGTGGGCTTCCTTGAGGCACCGCGCGGGATGCTTTCTCACTGGATGGTGATTAAAGACGGTATCATCAGTAACTATCAGGCGGTTGTACCGTCAACCTGGAACTCCGGCCCGCGTAACTTCAACGATGACGTCGGTCCGTACGAACAGTCGCTGGTAGGTACGCCGATTGCCGATCCGGAAAAACCGCTGGAAGTGGTACGTACTATTCACTCCTTCGACCCTTGTATGGCGTGTGCGGTGCACGTTGTTGACGCTGACGGGAACGAAGTTGTCTCTGTGAAGGTTCTGTAATGCGGATTTTAGTCTTAGGGGTCGGCAATATTTTGCTGACCGATGAAGCCATCGGCGTTCGTATCGTTGAAGCCTTAGAGCAGCGATATGAATTGCCGGATTTCGTTGAAATCCTCGATGGCGGTACGGCGGGTATGGAGTTGCTCGGCGACATGGCGAACCGGGATCATCTGATCATCGCGGACGCCATTGTCTCGAGAAAAAACACCCCGGGTACGATCATGGTCCTGCGGGATGATGAAGTGCCGGCGCTGTTTACCAACAAAATCTCCCCGCATCAATTGGGCCTGGCCGACGTTCTGTCGGCCCTTCGCTTTACCGGCGAGTTTCCGAAAAAATTGACGCTCATTGGCGTCATTCCGGAATCGCTGGAGCCGAATATTGGTTTAACGCCAACGGTTGAAGCGATGATTGAACCTGCGCTTGCGCAGGTTCTGGCTGCGCTGCGTGAGTCGGGCGTTGAAGCGATCCCACGGGAGGCGACGCATGTCTGAGGAGATTTCCGGGTTCCAGACTGCTCCGAAAGCACAGGTTCAGGCTGCGTTTGAAGCGATTGCGCAGCGTTCAATGCACGATCTGTCCTTTCTGCATCCTGATATGCCAGTGTATGTCTCTGACTTTACATTGTTTGAAGGGCAGTGGACGGGATGTGTGATTACGCCGTGGATGCTGAGCGCGCTGATTTTCCCCGGACCAGACCAGCTCTGGCCAGTGCGTAAAGTCAGTGAAAAGCTTGGGTTGCGTCTGCCGTATGGCACGATGACATTCACGGTAGGCGAACTGGATGGTGTATCGCAATACCTCTCCTGCTCGTTGATGTCGCCGCTCAATCACAGTATGTCGTCTGAAGAGGGCGTACGTCTGGCTGATGACTGCGCGCGCATGTTGTTGTCGCTGCCGGTCAGCGATCCGGATGCGCCGCAGACAAGCCGTCGCGCGCTGCTGTTCGGGCGTCGGGGTTTGCAGAATGCATGAGCTGTCTCTTTGCCAGAGTGCGGTTGAAATCATTCAACAGCAGGCTGAACAGCATGGCGTAAAGCGCGTCACCGGCGTGTGGCTAGAGATTGGCGCGCTGTCCTGTGTTGAAGAGAGCGCGGTACGTTTTAGTTTTGATATTGTCTGCCAGGGGACGGTGGCGCAAGGCTGTGAATTGCACATCGATTACAAACCGGCGCAGGCATGGTGCTGGGATTGCAGTCAGGCGGTTGAAATCACTCAACACGATGCGCAATGTCCGCGTTGTCATGGCGACCGACTGCGTGTTGATACCGGCGATTCGCTGAAAGTGAAAAGTATTGAAGTTGAATAACCCATGATGTGACATGGGGCGGAGTCAGACATGTGTATAGGCGTTCCAGGCCAGGTTCTGGCCGTCGGTGAAGATATTCACCAGCTTGCGCAGGTGGAAGTGTGCGGCATCAAGCGTGATGTGAATATTGCGCTGATTTGTGAAGGCAGTCCTGCGGAACTGGTCGGGCAGTGGGTGTTAGTGCATGTGGGGTTTGCCATGAGCATCATCGATGAAGAAGAAGCCAAAGCCACGCTGGATGCGCTACGCCGTATGGAGTACGACGTCACCAGCGCATAAGAGTGAA
>NZ_JBFWLF010000352.1:0-4274 GCF_050252275.1 Citrobacter sp.
GCCACCCATTTATGTTTACCCAGTTCGTGATAGGGCAGGAGCTCGATTTTTTCAACGTTGCCCATATCGCGGGTAAATTCACCGAGTCGGTGCGCGGAGTCGTCATCGTCGGACCAGCCAGGTACCACGACGTAACGGATCCACACGTTGATATTTTTGTTTGCCAGATAGCGGGCGAACTCCAGCGTACGGTGGTTGGAAACGCCGACCAGGTTCTGGTGGATCTCATCATTCATCTGCTTGAGGTCGAGCATCACCAGGTCAGTGACTTCCAGCAGTTCATCAATCACCGGGTCGTAGCGGCGAACAAAACCATTGGTATCCAGACAGGTATGGATACCTTCTTGCTTACAGGCACGAAACCAGTCACGGACAAATTCCGCTTGCAGGATGGCTTCACCGCCTGACGCCGTTACGCCGCCGCCGGATGCGTTCATAAAGTGGCGATAGGTCACGACCTCTTTCATCAGTTCTTCAACGGTGACTTCTTTACCGCCATGCGTGTCCCACGTATCGCGGTTGTGGCAATACAGACAGCGCATCAGGCAGCCCTGGAAGAAAGTAATAAAGCGGATGCCTGGGCCGTCAACGGTACCACAGGATTCAAAGGAGTGAATGCGACCAATAACTGACATTGCGGTGTTTCTCCAGATGTGGCCCATCCGGGGCCGTGTTGGTGCACAGCTCATTGGCTGTGTCGAGTCTGTTTTGGCGGTTATCCATTGAGTATAGATAGCTGACAAAACAGGCTGCAGTCGGGAAACGACCTGTTAAAAAGGCCCCACTTACGTGGAGCCTTTATTGTACGCCTTTTACCGCGTGATTTCAGTCAAAACACATTACATGGTCTGAGTGAAGGTACGGGTAATAACGTCCTGCTGCTGTTCTTTCGTCAGGGAGTTAAAACGTACTGCATAACCAGATACACGGATGGTCAGCTGCGGATATTTTTCCGGATGTTCCATCGCGTCCAGCAGCATTTCACGGTTCATCACGTTCACGTTCAGGTGCTGACCACCTTCGATGGACGCTTCATGGTGGAAGTAACCATCCATCAGACCGGCCAGGTTAGTCTTACGAACTTCGTCGTCTTTACCCAGTGCGTTCGGAACGATAGAGAAGGTATAAGAGATACCATCTTTCGCGTAAGCAAACGGCAGTTTAGCAACAGAAGTCAGAGAGGCAACAGCACCTTTCTGGTCACGACCGTGCATCGGGTTAGCACCTGGTCCGAACGGCGCGCCAGCACGACGACCATCTGGGGTGTTACCGGTTTTCTTACCATACACAACGTTAGAGGTGATGGTCAGAACAGACTGCGTCGGGATAGCATCACGGTAGGTTTTCAGTTTCTGAATTTTCTTCATGAAACGTTCAACCAGGTCAACCGCCATGTCATCAACGCGCGCGTCGTTGTTACCAAACTGCGGGTATTCGCCTTCGATTTCGAAGTCGATAGCCAGACCGTCTTCATCACGAATCGGTTTAACTTTCGCATATTTGATAGCAGACAGGGAGTCAGCCGCAACGGACAGACCTGCGATACCACATGCCATGGTGCGAATAACGTCACGATCGTGCAGCGCCATCAGAGAGGCTTCGTAGCTGTACTTGTCGTGCATGTAGTGGATAACGTTCAGCGCGGTGACATACTGCTTAGCCAGCCAGTCCATGAAGTGGTCCATGCGCTCCATGACTTCGTCATAGTTCAGCACGTCGCCTTTGATTGGCTCAGATTTCGGGCCAACCTGCATTTTCAGTTTTTCATCAACGCCGCCGTTGATTGCGTACAGCATGGTTTTCGCCAGGTTTGCACGCGCACCGAAGAACTGCATTTGTTTACCAACAACCATTGGGCTTACGCAGCAAGCGATAGCGTAATCGTCGTTGTTGAAGTCCGGACGCATCAGGTCATCGTTCTCATACTGCAGAGAAGAGGTGTCGATGGACACTTTAGCGGCGAATTTCTTGAAGTTCAGAGGCAGTTTTTCAGACCACAGAACGGTGATGTTCGGCTCCGGAGACGGACCCATGGTGTACAGTGTGTTCAGGAAGCGGAAGCTGTTTTTGGTAACCAGAGTACGGCCATCAACGCCCATACCACCGATGGATTCCGTTGCCCAAATCGGGTCGCCGGAGAACAGTTCATCATATTCAGGCGTACGCAGGAAACGAACCATACGCAGTTTCATGACCAGGTGGTCAATCATTTCCTGAGCGTCTTGTTCAGTGATTTTGCCTGCTTTCAGGTCACGTTCAATGTATGCATCCAGGAAGGTGGAGACACGACCGAAGGACATTGCCGCGCCGTTCTGAGATTTAACCGCAGCCAGGTAGCCGAAGTAAGTCCACTGAATCGCTTCCTGAGCGTTGGTTGCCGGACCAGAGATATCGCAGCCATATTTCGCAGCCATCTCTTTGATCTGACCCAGCGCACGGTGCTGTTCAGCAATTTCTTCACGCAGACGGATAGTCGCTTCCAGGTTTACGCCGTTTTCCAGGTCAGACTGCAGGGAAACGAACTGAGCGTATTTGTCTTTCATCAGGAAGTCGATACCGTACAGCGCAACGCGACGGTAGTCACCGATGATACGGCCACGGCCATAGGCATCCGGCAGACCAGTCAGAACACCGGATTTACGGCAGTTCAGAATGTCTTTGGTGTAAACATCGAAAACGCCCTGGTTGTGGGTTTTACGATATTCAGTGAAGATTTTTTTCAGCATCGGGTCCAGTTCGCGGTTGTACGCTTTGCAGGAACCTTCAACCATTTTGATACCACCGAACGGGATGATCGCACGTTTCAGCGGAGCTTCAGTTTGCAGACCAACAATTTTCTCGAGCGCTTTATTGATGTAGCCAGCGTCGTGAGAAGTGATGGTGGAAGCAACAGAGGTGTCAAAGTCAACAGGCGCGTGAGTGCGGTTTTCCTGTTTAACGC
Source organism: Citrobacter sp. (assembly GCF_050252275.1). Lineage (NCBI taxonomy): Bacteria > Pseudomonadati > Pseudomonadota > Gammaproteobacteria > Enterobacterales > Enterobacteriaceae > Citrobacter > Citrobacter sp. The sequence goes on from NZ_JBFWLF010000352.1 coordinate 2,942, forward strand.
CTTCCATTACGCTGTCCCACAGTGCAGTGGTCGCATCAGTCGCGCCAGCCAGGAAGGACTCGTCACCCTCGTACGGAGTGTAGTTTTTCTGAATGAAGTCACGGACGTTTACTTCATTCTGCCAGTCACCTTTGGTAAAACCTTCCCAGGCTGTGGCTAACTTTTCATTAAGCTCGGACATGTAACACCTACCTTCTTAAGTGGATTTTTTATTTACTGCGTGTATCGCGACATCAATTAATGATGATCGTTGTCACGCAGATAAATGACCCAGTATGTCAACCCAACCAACAAACCCCCGCCGATAATGTTACCGATCGTAACCGGAATCAGGTTATCAGTGATGAAGTTCATCGCGGTCAGGTGAGAAAAACTTTCCGGCGTCGAGCCAACTGCGCTCCAGAACTCCGGTGTTGCGAGATCACGGATTACAATACCCATCGGAATCATAAACATGTTTGCGATACTGTGCTCAAAACCGCTGGCAACAAACATCGCAACTGGTAATACCATGATAAACGCTTTATCCATCAGGCTACGGCCTGAGTAGCTCATCCATACAGCCAGGCATACCATCAGGTTTGCGAGGATACCGAGGCTGACGGCTTCAACAAAAGTATGGTGCATTTTGTGGTCGGCGGTTTGCAGGACGTTCAGTCCCCACTGGCCGTTGGCGACCATATATTCGCCGGAAAGCCACATCAATAGCACAAAGAGCAAGCAACCAATCAGGTTACCAAAATAGACGTTGAGCCAGTTTTTTGCCAACTGACCCCAGGTGATTCGGCCACTGGCTTTGGCAACGACAATCAACACGGTTGACGTAAAGAGGTCTGCACCGCAGATGACGCAAAGAATCAACCCCAGAGAGAAGCAGATACCGCCAATCAGTTTCGCCATACCAAACGGCATCGTACCTGTACCGGTCGTTGCAGTGATATAGAAAACAAAGGCGATGGAAATGAACACACCGGCAGTAATTGCCAGGAAGAAAGTCTTAAGCGGATGTTTCGTTGCTTTATAGACACCTGCCTCTTCGGCCACTTTGGCCATTGCTGCAGGGAGTAAAAGATCAAAAGGGTTGTCAGCTTTCACACTAACTCTCTCTTTATTAAGTCGGCGACGAGATACTAACAAAGCATTATAGATGAGAAATTGATGTAGATCATATCCCGCCTGGCTTATAGGCCCGTAATACGCATGGTTTTTATGCAATTACGGAGTAATTATTTGATTTTTATGATAAAAATAAATTTTAAATTTTAGCAAATGAGTTGAAAATTTTCCTTCCTACGTCTGTTAGCCAGTTAATTAATATGGAGTAATTGGCAGA
>NZ_JBFWLF010000353.1:0-4261 GCF_050252275.1 Citrobacter sp.
CCCGGCTGCTCGTCGGGGCATCGGCTCGATTGCCTGATGGCGCTGTGTTTCTCAGGCCTACATGAGGACACAGCTAATGGTAACGCCAGGCCGGATAGGACGTTTACGTCGCCATCCGGCATAATGACTTCACGATCCCAGTACGACTCTTCGAGGCTATCCTCACGCTCCGGCAGTCCACGCGTCAGACGCGGAGAGTGCTGGTTCAGTACCTGATAACTCACACGATTGGCATATTTACACACCTGAGCTAATGACGAATAGGTCAGCCAGGTGAACTTGTGCTTACTGGAATTCGGCACGTTCGAACGGTGATAGCTGTTGGCGGTAATATCGTGCAGCAGCGCTGCCAGCGCGCCGTCACCAGCGCCATTGGTGTTCATGATCTTTTCCGGACCGCCCATATACGGCGCGATATGGGAATAGACGCGCAGCGGATTGCGACAGTCTTTATGGCGCATCGCGCGGCTGAACTCATATTGGTTAAATTCGGCAATCGCCCCAGGCAACAACGGGTGTTGAGTTTTGCGTTTGGCTTCCTCTTCGGTAAAGCCCGCCATGTACAGCCCTACCGGTCCGGCGGTACACAACACCAGATCGACCCAGTCCAGCGCTTTATCAGATGCCAGCAGCGGATCGTTTTCACCGGTCAGCGCTTCGGCCTCTTCTTCATTCATGGCCAGGATTGAGACGTTCTCTTTCAGGAAACCCTGCCACCACTGTGGGTTATCGGCGATCACGAATTTGGTCCCAAGCGTCAGCACCACGGGCACATTGTGCTTTTTAGCGTACTCAATGGCCTTCATGGTGGCTTCCGGCATCGGCTCGCCTGGCTTGCAGCGTACCAGATAGGAGGTCAGCACCAGCGCCGATGCCCCGGCAATCACCGGTTCCGGAATGCTTTCCGCGCGCAGCTGGTTCATGTGCCCTGGGCTGATGGCGAAGGTACGCTCACCGGATTCGCCTATCAGGGTAAAGCAGCGGCCAATCGGCCCGTCAACGCCCTGCAGATAGTTGAGGTCGGTCCGGCTGGAGGTGTTGCACAAATAGCGGTAGGCGTAGCTGCCAATTTCGATGTTGCTGCACATCACACCCAGCAACACCGAACGGTCATCGGCCAGCACCGAGTAGTTGTGCATAGTGTTACCAATCGTGCCACCGGCAAACTGATGGGTGATCAGATTGTCACGCACCAGTTCCTGATACAGCGCTTCGGCCACATCGTCTTCAATCACCAGTGAATGCCCGGCACTCAGTCCATAACGTTGTACAAACGCGTCATCCACTTTCGCTTCAATATCGACCAGCGTTTGATCGATCCCCACCACCCATGCGGCGCTGGTTTCATGTTCTGGCTGGATTTGTTGCAGCAGTGGATCGCGTGCGTTGACAGGAAAATAGTGTTTGGATTTGCGTTTACCGGGAAATTTCATAGCTGTTTTTACAGGTGGATAACTGAGCGGTGCATGGTAGCACATTCCCCTCTGGACGACAGAGTTTCAATAACAGACGAACGGATCGCAGTTTCCACGACGGAAGCTTTTACAATGGGTCGATTTCACAAGGAGCGTTTTATGAAACCAGAGAATAAACTTCCCGTACTGGCCAGCATTTCAGACGAGATGCGCGCGGTGCTGAATGTCCGGCAGGACGATTTGCCTCCCTGGCCTGCCGCCGATGATGTGCCAGCGATGCGCCAACACTACATTCTTGAACGGCGCTTCTGGAACGCGGATGCACCGCAAATGCCAACGCGGGAATATGCCCTCCCCACGCCCTGGGGAGAGGTGACAACGCGCCTGTACAGCCCGACGCCAGACAGTCAGGCCACGCTGTTTTACCTGCACGGTGGCGGTTGTATTCTCGGGAATCTGGATATCCATGACCGAATCATGCGCCTGCTGGCAAGCTATACCCAGTGCACGGTAATCGGCGTCGACTATTCACTCTCACCTGAGGCGCGCTTTCCGCAGGCCATTGAAGAGACCATTGCCGCCTGCCAGTTCTTTTATCAGCAGGCGGACGACTATCAGTTGAATATGACGCACATTGGCTTTGCCGGTGATTCCGCTGGTGCGATGCTGTCGCTCGCCAGCGCGCTGTGGCTGCGCGATAAGCACATATTTTGTGGAAAGGTGGCAGGCGTGCTGTTGTGGTACGGCCTGTATGGCTTGCAGGACTCGGTAAGTCGTCGGCTGATGGGCGGTGAGTGGGACGGCCTCAGCCGCCAGGATTTGGAGATGTACGAAAGAATGTATCTGCGTGATGCCGACGATCGCGAGTCGCCGTACTATTGCCTGTTCAACAACGACCTGACGCGCGACGTGCCGCCCTGCTTTATCGCCGGTGCGGAGTTTGACCCGCTGATCGACGACAGCCGTCTGCTCTTCGAGACGCTTCAGGCGCACCAACAGCCCTGCGAATACAAAATGTATCCCGGCACGCTGCACGCCTTTCTGCACTACTCACGCATGATGAAATCTGCCGATGACGCCTTACGCGATGGTGCGCGTTTCTTCACTCAGCAGATTAACGCTGCACGTTAGCGGTACGGGGCTGTCAGTTTCAGCATCATATCGATATGTTCCGGTGCGGCATTTAGCGCCGGAATATATTCATACTTTTTACCGCCCGCTTCGAGGAAGATCTCTTTATTCTGCACCGCAATTTCTTCCAGCGTCTCCAGACAATCCGCCGCGAAGCCCGGACACATCACCTGAATATGGCCCGTTCCCTTCTCGCCTAACATCTTCAGCGTTTCATCCGTGTAGGGCGTCAGCCACGGTTCACGACCAAAACGCGACTGGAAGGTCATCATTACTTTTTCTGGCGGCAGACCGAGCGCAGAAACCAACTCACGGGTCGTGTCGCGACAGCGTTGCGGATAGTCGTCGCCTTCATCAGCAAAGCGCTGCGGAATGCCGTGGTAGGACAACAGCAGCAAATCCGGTTCGCCGTGTTCGGCGAACGAAGCCCGCGCACTGTTCGCCAGCGCGTCAATATAAGCGCGATCGTCGGCGTAATCGCGAATAAACGAAATGCCGGGAATACGACGTTTACGCGCCAGAATGCGCGCCAGCTCATCCCAGACCGCAGCAACCGTTGAGCAGGAATATTGCGGGTACAGCGGCAGCACGACGATATGATCCACGTGGTTTGCCAGCAGCTCGTCCACCGCGCTTTCCAGTGACAGCGAGCCATAGCTCATGCCCAGCGCGACGGGCGTGTCCGCCAGGCGCGCAGCAAGCGCCTGCTGCTGTTGACGGCTGTAGACCATTAGCGGAGAGCCGCCTTCCATCCAGACAGACTGATAAAGCTTTGCCACACGCGGGGCGCGAAGCGGCAAAATCACGCCGCGCAGCAGCGGCCACCACAATACACGGGGCGTATCGACAACGCGTGTATCGCTTAAGAATTGCCGGAGATAGCGTGTTACTGCCGCCGGAGTGGGGGCATCGGGAGTACCAAGATTTGCCAGCAGGATACCGGTTTTCGTCTGACGCATTACCGCCTCTTATCGATTCAAATTGTTGATAATTGTAGCGGAAAAGTGAGTAAGAAGAACTAATTGCTGTGAGAGGTAAAACGAGAATTTGCCTGATGGCGCTATGCTTATCAGGCCTACGCGATAATGGCAGGCCTGATAAAAGGTTCACTACGCGAAAAACTTAACCGAGGATTTTTTCCAGCGCGGCGCGCACGTCAGCAACGGCCTGAGTCCCGTCAACTTTCGCGTATTGCGTGTTACCTGCTGCCGCTTCTTTCTGGTAGTAACCAATCAGCGGCGCCGTCATCTGATGGTATTCCACCAGACGCTTACGCACGGTCTCTTCCTGGTCGTCTTTACGGGTGGTCAGCTCTTCGCCGGTCACGTCGTCTTTACCTTCAACCTTAGGCGGGTTGAATTTGATGTGGTAAACGCGGCCAGACGCAGCGTGTACGCGACGACCAACGATACGATCAACGATCAGCTCATCCGGTACGTCGAATTCGAGAACATAATCTACCACGATACCGGCTTCTTTCATGGCGTCAGCCTGCGGAATCGTGCGCGGGAAACCATCTAACAGAAAACCGTTACGGCAATCTTCCTGCGCGATACGCTCTTTTACCAGCGCGATCACCAGCTCATCCGTCACCAGCTTACCGGCGTCCATGATGTCTTTCGCTTGTTTGCCCAGCTCGGAGCCAGATTTCACGGCGGCACGCAGCATATCACCGGTGGAGATTTGCGGAATACCATACTTCTCCATGATGAACT
>NZ_JBFWLF010000354.1:0-4218 GCF_050252275.1 Citrobacter sp.
AAATGACTGGTCGTGAGCTGAAACCTCATGACCGTACCGTTGACGTGACCATCCGCCGTATTCGTAAGCATTTCGAATCCACACCGGATACGCCGGAAATTATCGCGACTATTCACGGTGAAGGTTACCGTTTTTGTGGCGATCTGCAGGATTAATCGGGTTACCACCATCAAAAAAACGGCGCTCAATGCGCCGTTTTTCTTATCTGCTTTTTGCTGAATTTACTTCCACACGCGTAGCGCATCGTCCACGGGTGCGGACGGTTTCGGCGCCGTTGGTGTTGGTGTCGGTTTCGCACGCGAGAATGCATACCAGTCAAGATGCCGCGTCAGGAACATCACGCTCCCCAGCGCCAACAGCAGCACACTCGTCCCCAACAGCAGCGCGCTGTCTTCCGAGCGCAACAGTACCCACATCACACCATCCAGCGCTAACAATGCCAGAGTGAAAACCACGCTACTACGCCAGCCCTGTAGCACTGCCTGGAGATAAACCCCGTTCATCAGCGCGCCCACCAGGCTTGCGACAATCCATGCAAGGGTGAAACCAATATGTTCGGAGAGCGCCAGCAACAGCAAATAAAACATCACCAGCGACAGCCCCACCAGCAGATACTGCATCGGGTGTAATTTTTTTCCCGTCAACGTTTCGAACACAAAGAAGGCCATAAATGTCAGTGTAATCAGCAAAATGGCATATTTCGTCGCCCGATCCGTCAGTTGATACTGATCGGCAGGAGTGGCAACCGCGACGCTAAACGACGGCAGGTTATACCACCCGTCTTTTCGCGCATCCACAAACCGCTCGCCCAGGTTAGTGGCAAACCAACTGCTTTGCCACTGTGCCTGAAACCCTGACTCGCTGATTTCGCGCTTGTCGGGTAGAAAATCACCGAGGAAGTTGGGATGCGGCCAGTTGCTGGTGAGCGTCATTTGGCTGCTACGTCCTACCGGAACCACCGAGAACGCGCCGGTTCCGCTTAAATTGAGTGACATCGCCAGGTTCACATCGCGCATCGCCCATTGCGCATCCGGAAGCGGAATGTGGAGCCCTTCTCCGCGGTCTGTTAGCCCCGTCCCCGGTTCGACGGCAAGCGCCATTCCATTCACCTTCGGTGCTTTCACCACGCCAATCCCTCGCGCATCACCCACGCCCACCACGATAAACGGTTTCCCAAGGGTTATGTTGGGCCGGTTCAGTTCACTCAGTCGTGCAACATCAAACTCCGCTTTCAAGGTAACATCGGTATGCCAGACCTGCCCTTCGTAAATGCCCACTTTTCGCGGTTCGACGTTCTGGTTCCCCTCCACCATCAACGACTCCGGCAGCCAGAAGTGGATAAAACTGCGTCTGTGCTGCACCTCTTTTTCGTTTTCCAGCACGGTGTATAACTCGGTCACAGGTACGGCAATGAGCGGGCCGACCACTTTTTGCGGTCCGCTGGTACTCTGCCGAATCGCATCCTCTACCGCATCACGATAATCAGCACGTTCCACAATAATCTGCCGGACCATCATCAGGGGGATCAGCAGCAACACAATCGCGCCACCTAAGGTGACGATTTTCCAGAACAGGGGGGATTTCAACATAGCGTTCTCCTTATGCAATACCCGCAGAGTACGCACGCTATGTGGGGGGAATTTGAAGTTATGTGAAGTGACGGTGAAGTGTAAGCGTGGCCTCGACGCCGCCCTCAGGCCGGTTACGTAATTCTGCACTCCCCTTCAGCAGTCGCGCCACTTCGCGAACGAATGCCAGTCCCAGACCGCTGCTTTTGAGGCCATTCTCACGCGGCAAGGAGTAAAAGCGCTCGAAAATACGGGCCAGGGCAAAATCAGGAATACCTGTACCCGTATCGGCCACCGTCAGCGTCACCGTCTCTGCATGCGCTTGTGCGCTGAGGGTGATCGCTCCGCCTGCCGGGGTGAAATCAATGGCATTGTCCAGCAAGTTGCCCAACGCCTGCTCCAGCAGCGCCGGCTCCGCAGAGACGCTTAACGCCGAGGGGACAATCTCCAGCGATATCGCCTTCGTCGCCAGTTGAATCGCGCGCGCGTCGCTGATTTGCGCAAACAGTGCATCGACCGCTACCGGGGAGAGGGCAATATCCTGACGGTTTTCCAGTCGCGCCTGGCGCAGCAAGGTTTCAACCAGCGCCTGCATTCGCGCATTTTGACTGAGAATATTGTCGGTAAAGCGCTTAACAATGTCCGGAGGCGGATTTTCCCGCAGAATTTCCGCCGCGCCGCGAATGGCCGCCAACGGACTCTTTAGCTCGTGGGTGAGCGCGTATACGTACTGTTCAATGTAATTCTTGCCTTCCAGCTTCAGACGCATGCTCTCCAGCGCCTGCGCCAGTTTGCGCAACTCACTGCTGCCCAGTTCAGGCAGCGGCATCGGCTGGTTTTCGGTCACGGAATCCGCATAGCGCGTCAGGCGGGCAATCGAACGGTTTATCCACCAGACCATCCCGGCGCCAATCACCAGCGCAATGCCAAGCAGAATCGCGCTGGCCCAAAGGATCCGGCGCTCGCTGCGTTTAATCACCGGTGCCATCGCGGCATTGGGTTTTCCCACGCTGAGCACGCCGATGATCTTTCCGTTGTCGACAACCGGCGCAGCAACATACATGACCGAGCTTTCCGGATCGGCGGGATCCTGCGGCGTACTGCGAGCGCCATACTGTCCACGCAGCGTTAGCCAGACATCGTTCCAGCGAGAGTAATCCTGCCCGACCGCTTTATTGACGGAATCAAACACCACTTTGCCCTGCGCATCCGTCATGTAAACATGGTACTCATTGCGGACTTTATTGATTCCGCTGATGTTGGCGCGAAAAGGACGGTTATGCAGTTGCGTAAACGCCTGCGCCAGTTGGCCATGCGCCGGGTTACCCGACAGGAGATCGTCACGTGCCAGCGCCGCCAGCAGCGTGGCAGTATCGATCAGCGTCCCTTCCGTTGCGCGCCGTACGCCAGGTTTAATCTCCTGTACAAAAATAGAAAGTACAAACCACGCAGCAACAGCGACAATCAGGAAATAGCCCAACAGCAAACGCATGCCAATGCGCATCAGAGGCTCCTCAGGCTGTAGCCCATCCCACGATGCGTGTTGATCGGTGAAAGCGTCGGGTTGATCGCGCGCAGTTTGGCGCGCAGCGTTTTGATGTGCGTATCGACCGTCCGGTCGTATGTATCCTGCGCATCGGCCCAGACGATATCCATCAGTTGCTGGCGCGAATAGACACGCCCTGGAGATAACAGCAGCGTTTTCAGCAGCAAAAACTCATAGCGCGTGAGTGACAGGGGTGTGCCAAACCAGGCCACTTCAGCCGCCGGTTCATTCAGCTCAAAATGGCCGGTTTTGACGACAGGCGACGGTGTGGAAAACTTCTTCACCCGACGTAGCAGCGTGCGGACTCTGGCGCAGACTTCCCGCGGTGAAAACGGTTTGGCGACGTAATCGTCGGCACCGATTTCCAGCCCCAGCAGGCGATCCACCTCATCGCTGCGCGCCGTCAGAAAGAGGATTGGTAACGCCGGATGGTACTCAAGCAATCGCCGGCACAGCTCAAAACCGCTGATATCCGGCAATCCGACATCGAGAATCGCCACATCCGGACACTGATGACGCGCTTTCTCCAGCGCGGGCAACCCGCGCTCAAAGGCTTCCACGCTAAACCCTTCCTGCTGGAGCATATAAATCAGGGTATCCGCAATACCCTGCTCATCTTCCACCAACCAGACCGACACCTGCTGCATAATGCTTCCCTGTTATTCGCGCCACGGCATGATAGGTACCGCGCTAATGGCATTTTTTGGCGACCCATCGACCACCTTGTCGGAATAGGCCAGATAAGCCAGCGCGTTGCGTTTGGCATCATAGAAGCGCACGACCTGTAATGATTTGAAGACCAACGAAGTGCGTTTCTTGAAGACCACTTCGCCCTGCGCTTTACCGTTCTTGATTCTGTCGCTCAGTTCTACCGGTCCTACCTGCTGGCAGGAGATGGCGGCATCAGAAGTATCTTCCGCCAGCCCCAGCCCGCCTTTAATGCCACCGGTTTTGGCACGGCTGACGTAGCAGGTCACGTTTTTAACATCGGGATCGTCAAACGCCTCCACGACGATTTTATGATCCGGCCCAAAGATCTTAAACACCGTATCGACGGAACCGATCTGCTCAGCAGATGCCAGCGGCGCCAGCATAAGCAACAGA
>NZ_JBFWLF010000355.1:0-4215 GCF_050252275.1 Citrobacter sp.
GAGGAGGAACCGGGCCGCATAAAGACGGCTGGGGCATCACCTTCTATGAAGGCAAAGGCTGCCGGACGTTCAAAGATCCGCAACCCAGCTTTAATTCGCCTATTGCCAGACTGGTTCAGGATTACCCGATCAAATCCTGTTCCGTGATTGCCCATATTCGCCAGGCGAACCGGGGCGAAGTGGCGCTGGAGAACACCCATCCCTTCACGCGTGAACTGTGGGGCCGCCACTGGACCTACGCACACAATGGGCAGCTTTCGGGCTATAAAACGCTGGAAACCGGCAATTTTCGCCCGGTGGGTGAAACCGACAGCGAAAAGGCATTCTGCTGGTTGCTGCACAAACTCACTCAGCGCTACCCGCGCACGCCGGGCAATATGACGGCGGTGTTCAGGTATATCGCAACGCTGGCGGGCGTACTGCGTGAGAAAGGGGTCTTTAACATGCTGTTGTCAGATGGTCGTTATGTGATGGCATTCTGCTCAACGAATCTGTTCTGGATCACGCGCCGTGCACCGTTTGGCGTCGCCACGTTGCTCGATCAGGATGTGGAGATAGATTTTCAGAAAGAGACCACACCGAACGATGTGGTCACCGTCATTGCCACGCAACCGCTGACAGGCAACGAAACCTGGCAAAAGATTATGCCAGGCGAGTGGGCGTTATTTTGTCTCGGGGAGCGTGTAGTTTGACGCCAGCTGCGGCTGAACCACTTCATGACTCAACGGTTTGCTGACGACATAGCGGCCATCGACAACCGACACGGTCGGTGGCTTGCGGGTCTGCTCAAAGTAATCGTATCCCGGTTTTAACTGCGACCAGAACTCTTTGTAATACGAATACTTGTGACGCTGCATATTGGCATCGGTCATGCGGAAGGGATAAATACTGACCTGCACACTCGACTGACCAAAGACCAACGCACCGGTGACAAACTGGAAAATCTCATCAATGCCGCTGTCGGTCATGGCGTAACAGCCAACCGAGACGCAGGCACCGTGAATCATCAGATATTTGCCTTCATAACCATGAGCACGGTCATAGGCGTTGGGGAAGCCAATATTAATGGCTTTATAAAAGCGGCTGTCAGGTTTGAGCTGGCTACGCTGGACGTTATAAAAACCTTCCGGACTTTTAAAATCGCCCTGGCGTTGTTTTGGACCTAATCCGCCGGAGTAATTACAAATTTTGTAGCTGTCGAGAAGTTGATACTGTTCGCCCATCTTGACGTAGAGATCGAGCGTGCGCTCTTCCTTGAAGATCTGAATATAGACCGGCGATCCCATCAATTGCTGCTTATACTCTTTGCTGATGGGGGTTGTGGAGCTATTGCTACTCAGCAAGCCGGCGAATGACACGCACGGGATCAAAAGCATCGCAATAAATAATGCGATTTTACGCATACTGCTTGTTCCTTGATAAAACGATTGCACACGCCAGAACGGCAAAAATAAGATCCCCAAATCGGACTAATCTGGATTTGGAACGCTCACATTAACACCACGACAGTTTTTCGCAAGCCCCTCGTGGTGCGTTTACAATTTATACAGAACGTTAGCGACACTGGCTGTCAGAACCGGCCCGATTTTGTCTATTTCCGCAGAACGGATGTCAGGCTCGTCGGCAGGGGCCTGGCGGATACAATTCACTGATAATAAACCATTAATTTTTTAATTATTGATTATTAAGCCTGGTCAGTTCCTCCCCTGGTTAAACTGTCGCCTCACTGTTTATTTAGGTTATGTTTTTTTATGTTTTTATCAGGTGCTCCGCGCGCCATTCTGCCGGGGCTACTCTCGTTATGTCTCCTTTATTCACCGTTATCTGCAGCCGTCTCTTCACATCAGACGTTTAGCTACGCCGCGACGTTGCGGATGCATAACCGTGAACGCCTGCTCAGTAAATATCAGGCGAAGCGCAGAAGGCAGGCGCATTATATTGTTTCCGGAAAGCCGGGCAGCAAGAGAGCGTTGCGCCAGCACAACCGTGAGTTGCTTAAACAGCATCCAGAATGGTTCCCGGGGCCGCTGCGCGCGGACAACCATCGCTGGCAGGAACTGGCAGAAAATAAGGCGTTCCTCACTAGTGACCATTTGCAGAACATCACGGAAGTGGCGATTCATCGCCTTGAGGCGCAACTGGGGAAACCGTACGTATGGGGAGGCATCAATCCGAATCGCGGATTCGACTGTAGTGGGCTTGTTTTCTACGCCTACAATAAAATCCTGGCGGCCAAATTACCGCGCACGGCAAATGAAATGTATCACTACCGTCGGGCGACGATTGTCGCTAACCGTGACCTGCGCCGTGGCGATCTGCTGTTCTTCCATATACACAGTCAGGATATCGCCGACCATATGGGCGTTTATCTGGGGGATGGACAGTTTATCCAGTCCCCGCGTACGGGCGAAACCATCCGGGTGAGCCAATTGACCGATCCGTTCTGGCAGGATCACTTCCTCGGCGCACGCCGGATCCTCAAGGAAAATACCATCATCTAACAGGCAAGCAGCAGCAGGATGATGAAGACAAGCATCATCGTGCCTGCCAGCAACAGATCGACGGGTTCGATGAGCGCGACGTGCGCGGGCATCGCGTCATCTGTTGATTGCGTTTCATTATGTTGTTGCAACTCTTGCTGGCGCACAAACTCCCGGTATGTGCGCCAGTACAATCTGACGTCATCATGCTGAGCGTCGTTTTCTGAAGGGGATGGGATATTCTGTTGAATGGTCACTCATCAATCCTTTAACTTGAGCAGGCATTTGAAGCGCGACCTCCTTGTCGCGTCATCTTTATAAAGCGGCAGAAAAAACGCCGACTTAAACAGCCGGGTAATTATTTAACTCAGTGCCCCCATAATTTTCAGCTCCAGTTCATCAGCCACTTCGTTATAAGACAGAACGTTCAGACCCGGCGCAAAGAGTCGGGCATAGCGTGCCAGCAGTGGACGTAGCGACGGCGCGACCAGCAGCACCGGCTCTTTGCCTGCGGCTTTCATCTGCTCCTTAATTTGCGGCATATTGCTCTGGAACTGATTAAGCATGTTCGGATCCACCGGCACGCTGTCGAGCATCACCTTACCGCTCTGCTGCGCCTGATTCACCACGTTAGAAAGCAGGTTTTCCAGTTCGTTATTCAGCGTATAGACCGCCAGCTCCTGTTTGCGAACAAACGGGTGCGTAATGCTGCGACGCAGTGCAAGACGGATATCGGCGACCAGCAGAATGGGATCTTTCGTTACGCTACTGCTGGCAACCAGCACGGTGGCGATAGTCACAATGTCGCGCAGTGATACGCCTTCAGTCAGCAGCGCCCGATACACTTTCAGCAACTGGCTGTAGTTGAGCGCGGCGCTGAGATCTTCCGCCAGGCGCGGTGCCATTGACGAGAGACGGTTATGCAACTGCGTAATGTCATCATAATTAAACAGATCGGGAATGTAGCTGCGCACCACCTTATTCACATGCGTGGCAATCACGCTGGCGCTGTCGATCACCTGATACCCCATATTCAACGCTTTCGCCTTCTGCGCTGCCTGGATCCAGGTCACCGGCATCCCGTACGCCGGGTCATTACCCAGAATGCCATCTATCTCGCCGTAAGTTTCGCTGGAAGGTAGCGCCATCAGGCGGTCAGAGGGAATATCGGCTTCATCGGCCTTAATCCCGTTGATATAGATCGCGTACTGGCTGGGCTTTAACCTGAAATTTTCACGGATGCGAATCTCCGGCAGCAACACGCCGTTGGTATCGGAGATTACCTGGCGCACGCCACGGATACGCTGGGTCAGCGGATTGCCTTTTGATTTATCCACCAGTGAGACCAGCTTATATCCCAGACTCAGGCTGATTGGCTCAATCAGCGGGATGGTTTCCCAGGTAATCTGCTGCTCGGTCGTTTCGACGATTGTTTTCGTCAGCGTTTCGAGGTTTTTCTCTTCAGCCTCAGCGGCTTTCGGACGTTTACTCATCCGCCAGGCGGTGAAGCCCAGCAGGCCGCTGAACGCGAGGAACGGGAAATGAGGCAATCCCGGCACCACAGCCAGTACAAACATAATGCTGGTGGCGGAATACAACACCGATGGGATGGCCAGTAACTGTGCGCGAACATCGGTGGCGATATCGCCATTGTCACTGACGCGGGTCACGATGATCGCGGCGGCGGTAGAGAGCAGAAGAGAAGGGATCTGCGCCACCAGACCGTCACCGATGG
>NZ_JBFWLF010000356.1:0-4213 GCF_050252275.1 Citrobacter sp.
TTTCTGGTTCAGCGCTGAACTTGCCAGCGAAAGCGAGCAGCCGTCTGCGGATCAGCGCTATATCAGCTCTGAGGAAATTGCCGCACTGGAAGCGGCTATCGACACCGCGATGGGACGCGTCGCCCCCTTGCGCAGTTTCATTTTGCCTGGCCGTTGCGAAGCCGCAAGCCACCTGCATTTTGCCCGCACTCTGGCGCGCCGGGCCGAACGCCGTCTGGTGGAACTCGCGGCCGAGGTCACCGTCAGGCATGTGCTGATGCGCTATATCAACCGCCTGTCAGACTGCTTGTATGCACTGGCGCGCGCGGAAGATCACGACGCCCATCAGGACACCATTATCCGGGAAGTGACGAAGCGCTATCTGGCAGCGGGTCACGCCCCTGTCAAAAAGGAATCTACGATGTCGCTTTCCTTTGGCGATCTTCACCAGTTAACACGCGCCGCCGTTGAGCGGGCGCAAGCCTTAAACGTCCCGGTGGTCGTCAGCATTGTTGATGCTAACGGCACCGAAGCCGTCACCTGGCGGATGCCGGATGCCCTGCTGGTCAGCAGTGAACTGGCGCCGAAAAAAGCCTGGACCGCGGTGGCGATGAAAACCGCGACGCACGAACTTGCGTCAGTAGTTCAGCCCGGCGCGCCGCTATACGGGCTGGAAAGTCATATGCAGGGAAAAGTCGTCACTTTTGGCGGCGGCTACGCGCTATGGCGTGATGGATTGCTTATTGGGGGTCTTGGTATCAGCGGTGGAAGCGTTGAACAGGACATGGACATTGCACAGGCTGCCATTGCGGCAATAAACGTGAGAACACATCAATGAATACGACCGAACTGGAAACCCTCATCCGCACTATTCTGAGCGAGCAACTGGCTCCCGCAAAAACTGAAATCAAAGGGAACGGCATCTTTCAGTCTGTTGGTGAAGCTGTCGATGCTGCCCACCAGGCGTTCTTGCGTTATCAGCAATCACCACTAAAAACGCGCAGCGCCATTATTAGCGCTATTCGTGAAGAGCTGGCGCCACAACTGGCTACGCTGGCGGCAGAGAGCGCTGCGGAAACCGGAATGGGTAACAAAGAGGACAAATTCCTCAAAAACAAAGCGGCGCTGGACAATACGCCGGGTATTGAAGATCTGACCACCACGGCACTCACTGGCGACGGGGGCATGGTGCTGTTTGAGTATTCGCCGTTCGGCGTGATTGGTTCCGTTGCGCCCAGCACTAACCCGACAGAAACCATTATTAACAACAGCATCAGCATGCTGGCGGCGGGCAACAGCGTCTATTTCAGCCCGCATCCGGGTGCTAAGGCCGTGTCACTGAAACTTATCGCCATGATTGAAGATATTGCGTTTCGTCGCTGCGGCATTCGCAATCTGGTGGTGACCGTTGCCGAACCGACGTTTGAAGCCACCCAGCAGATGATGGCGCACCCGAAAATTGCCGTGCTGGCGATTACCGGCGGTCCGGGCATTGTGGCAATGGGTATGAAGAGCGGAAAAAAAGTGATTGGTGCAGGCGCGGGGAATCCTCCTTGCATCGTCGATGAGACGGCCGATCTGGTGAAAGCAGCGGAAGATATTATCAACGGCGCGTCGTTTGACTACAACCTGCCGTGCATCGCGGAAAAAAGCCTGATAGTGGTGGAATCCGTCGCTGAACAACTGATTCAGCAGATGCAAAGTTTCGGCGCGCTGTTGTTAAGTCCAGCCGAGACAGAGAAGCTGCGTGCAACCTGTCTGCCAGAGGGTGTAGCCAATAAAAAACTGGTCGGTAAAAGCCCTTGCGCTATGCTTGAAGCCGCCGGTATTCCGCTCCCGGCAAAAGCGCCACGCCTGCTGATTGGCGTCGTCAGCGCCGACGACAGTTGGGTAACCAGCGAGCAGTTAATGCCGATGCTGCCCGTGGTGAAGGTGAAAGATTTTGACGCCGCGTTGTCGCTGGCGCTGAAAGTGGAAGAAGGATTACACCACACCGCCATTATGCATTCGCAGAATGTCTCTCGCCTGAACCTTGCGGCGCGAACGCTGCAGACCTCCATTTTCGTTAAAAACGGCCCCTCCTATGCGGGGATTGGCGTCGGCGGCGAAGGGTTTACCACCTTCACCATCGCCACGCCGACGGGTGAAGGGACAACATCGGCACGCACGTTTGCCCGCTCCCGTCGCTGTGTGCTGACTAACGGTTTCTCAATCCGCTAATGAGGTTGTGATGAATACTTTTTCACTACAAACCCGTTTGTACAGCGGCCCTGGAAGCCTGAAAGTGCTTGGCCGCTTTACGAACAAGCACATCTGGATTATCTGCGATGGTTTTCTCGCCCGTTCGCCGCTGATTGATACGCTTCGCGAGGCGATACCGGCAGATAACCGGATCAGCGTCTTCAGTGAGATTACGCCCGACCCCACTATCGGAACCGTCGTTCAGGGGATTGCACAAATGCAGTCCCTGCGCCCCGACGTGGTGATTGGTTTCGGCGGCGGCTCCGCGCTGGATGCTGCGAAAGCCATTGTCTGGTTCAGTCGTCAATTTGATATTGATATTGAAACCTGTGTGGCGATCCCAACCACCAGCGGAACCGGATCGGAAGTGACCAGCGCTTGCGTGATAAGCGATCCGGAGAAAGGCATTAAATATCCGCTGTTCAATAACGCGCTCTACCCGGACATGGCGATCCTTGATCCGATGCTGGTCGTCAGCGTCCCACCCGCCATTACCGCCAATACCGGAATGGATGTGTTGACGCACGCGCTGGAAGCCTATGTGTCCACGCGCGCCAGTGACTTTACCGACGCACTCGCGGAAAAAGCCGCTCAAATAGTCTTTCAGTATCTGCCTGTCGCGGTACGTAAAGGCGACTGCCTCGCTACACGCGGCAAAATGCACAACGCCTCTACGCTGGCAGGGATGGCCTTCAGCCAGGCAGGACTGGGGCTGAACCACGCCATCGCCCACCAATTAGGAGGTCAGTTCCATTTACCACACGGTCTGGCGAATGCCCTGCTGCTGGCGTCGGTGATCCGCTTCAACGCGCACGATCCGCGAGCGGCTAAACGTTACGCCCGGTTCGCGAAGGCCTGTCATTTATGTACTGACAGCGCCAATGAAACGGCGAGCGTGAACGCGCTGGTGCAGCACATCGAGCAACTGAAAAAAGCGTGTGCTATCCCAACCCTTGCCGTGGCGCTTAAAGAACAAAAACAGAACTGGTCAGCGCGCATTCCGGCAATGGTTCAAGCCGCGCTGGCAGACGTGACGCTGAAAACCAACCCCAGAGCGGCGGATGTCGGGGCCATTCAGGAACTGCTTGAGGAATTGTTATGAATACCGTCCTGAATGATAAACCAGACGCCCTGGATGCGCCGACGCTCGTTGAACGCGTTCGTGCGGCAGGCATTGTGGGGGCTGGTGGTGCCGGTTTTCCGACGTATGTCAAACTCCAGGCTCAGGTGGAAATTTTTCTCGTCAATGCAGCCGAATGCGAGCCGATGCTGAAAGTCGATCAGCAACTCATGGCGCAGCAGGCAGCGCGTCTGATTCGCGGCGTACAGTATGCAATGAAGGCCACCGGCGCCCGCGAAGGGATTATCGCCCTGAAAGAGAAGTACCAGCCAGCGATTACCGCCCTGACGCCGCTTTTACCTCCGGCGATCAGACTGCACATTCTGCCTGATGTTTATCCGGCAGGCGATGAAGTGCTGACCATCTGGATGGCGACGGGTCGCCGCGTTCCCCCCGCTGCGCTGCCGGTCAGCGTGGGCGTGGTGGTCAATAACGTACAAACCGTACTGAATATCGCCCGCGCGGTCGAACAGCACTATCCGGTGACGCGCCGCACGCTCACTATCAACGGTGCCGTTGCTCGTCCACAAACCGTGACCGTCCCCATCGGTATGTCCTTACGCGACGTGCTGGAGATGGCTGGCGGCGCGACCATCGACGATCCCGGTTTTATCAACGGCGGACCGATGATGGGAAGCCTGGTGACGTCACTGGACGCGCCGGTCACGAAAACCACCGGCGGACTGCTGGTTTTGCCGAAAACACATCCACTGATTCAGCGACGTATGCAGGATGAGCGCACCGTGCTGTCGGTGGCGAGAACAGTCTGTGAACAGTGTCGCCTGTGTACCGATCTCTGCCCGAGGCATCTCATCGGTCACGAGCTCTCTCCGCATCTGCTGGTGCGCGCAGTCAATTTCCATCAGGCCGCCA
>NZ_JBFWLF010000357.1:0-4196 GCF_050252275.1 Citrobacter sp.
TGGCGAACTGAAATCACAGGCTTTTGTTCGTCTGATTCGCACCTTGCTGGATGCGGAACTGGTCGCGGAAGATGCCCCCTGGCGCACGCGTCTGCACGCCACGCTGGGCAGTGATGACCGCGGATTCGAGCCCTACATTAAGCTCTGGCGCGAAGCGCAGATCCTTGCGGATAAAGACCCGGAAATCAAAAGCGCTTATCTCCTCACCATGCGCATGTGGCACGAGGAAACGGTCGCGATTATCGAAAGCGGACTCGCTGCCGGAGAGTTCACCCCCGCCTCCGACCCTGCCGACATCGCCTGGCGCCTGATTGCGCTGGTCTGTGGCCTTGATGGCATGTACGTTCTCGGCATTCAGGAGATGGCCGATCCGGCGTTTGATCGCCATCTTGATCGCATGATTGAGCTGGAGCTTTTTTCCTGAACGAATGAAGGTTAATCATTTATACTTTCTATTTACATTTGGTAACACTTAAGCAACCTGTTATTCCCCCTTCGCTCCGCGTCGTTGCGCATTCTTATCTATCCTTTCATCAATATTCCTAAAAGCATTAATAAATTCTAAAAAGGGCGTATAGCGCCCTTTTACGCAGACTATTTCTTATTTTTTTATGAACGATCTGTGCATGTGAGGGGCAATATGGCACGACAAAATGAGAAAAATAATCGTTATCTTTTGAGTGACTGGAAGCCGGAAAATCCTGCATTTTGGGAAAATAAAGGAAAGCCCATTGCGCGAAGAAACCTTTGTATCTCAGTTGCTTGCCTTTTACTCGCCTTCTGCGTCTGGATGTTATTTAGTGCCGTTGCCGTCAACCTTAATAAAATTGGTTTTAATTTCACCACCGATCAACTCTTTTTATTGACCGCATTACCTTCTCTTTCTGGTGCAATATTACGTGTTCCCTACTCCTTTATGGTGCCTATATTTGGCGGACGCCGTTGGACGGTGTTTAGTACCGCAATCCTGATTATTCCTTGCGTCTGGCTCGGCTTTGCGGTGCAAAATACCACCACCCCTTTCGAGGTATTTATCATTATCGCGCTGCTGTGCGGTTTTGCTGGCGCAAATTTTGCTTCCAGCATGGGCAACATCAGCTTCTTTTTCCCAAAATCGAAACAAGGCAGCGCGCTGGGAGTGAACGGTGGACTGGGTAATCTCGGCGTCAGCGTGATGCAACTCGTCGCGCCGCTGGTGATCTTTCTGCCGATCTTCGCCTTCCTCGGCGTTCAGGGCGTACCGCAACCCGATGGGTCACTGCTATCACTGGCAAACGCCGCCTGGATCTGGGTGCCGCTGCTGGCGATTGCCACGATTGCCGCCTGGCTGGGCACCAATGATATTGCCAGTTCCAAAGCCTCTATTGCGTCTCAGTTACCGGTGCTCAAGCGCTTTCACCTCTGGCTGTTGAGCCTGCTCTATCTGGCCACATTCGGATCGTTCATCGGCTTTTCCGCAGGTTTTGCCATGCTGGCGAAGACGCAGTTCCCCGACGTGAACATCCTCAATCTGGCGTTTTTTGGCCCGTTTATCGGCGCGCTGGCGCGTTCTGCAGGTGGCGTCATCTCTGATAAGTTCGGCGGCGTCCGGGTGACGCTGATTAACTTCATCTTTATGGCGCTGTTCTCGGCCCTGCTCTTCCTGACGCTTCCCGGCTCCGGTTCCGGCAGCTTTATTGCCTTCTATCTGGTCTTTATGGGGCTGTTCTTAACTGCCGGTCTGGGCAGCGGCTCTACCTTCCAGATGATCGCCGTCATCTTCCGCCAGCTCACCATCTACAGGGTGAAACTGCGTGGTGGCAGTGACGAACAGGCACAGCGTGAAGCGGTGACCGACACCGCCGCCGCGCTGGGCTTTATTTCCGCGATTGGCGCCGTCGGCGGCTTTTTCATTCCTAAGGCGTTCGGCAGTTCGCTGGCGATGACCGGTTCTCCCGTCGGTGCCATGAAAATCTTTCTGGTGTTTTACATCGTCTGCGTGCTGGTGACCTGGCTGGTCTATGGCCGCCGTAAACCGAAGCAAAAATAACAACATATTCACCGATGTTTTGTAGGCCGGAAAGGCGCCTGCGCCTATCCGGCCTACAAGACCCTATGGAGCAGGAGAAATGTCATGAGTAAACTGTTGGATCGCTTCCGTTACTTTAAACAAAAGGGTGACACCTTTGCTGACGGTCACGGCCAGGTGATGCATACCAATCGGGACTGGGAAGACAGCTATCGTCAGCGCTGGCAGTTTGACAAGATTGTCCGTTCCACCCACGGGGTGAACTGTACCGGCTCCTGTAGCTGGAAGATCTACGTCAAAAATGGTCTGGTGACCTGGGAAACCCAGCAGACCGACTATCCCCGGACGCGCCCGGATCTGCCTAACCACGAACCGCGCGGCTGCCCGCGTGGTGCCAGCTACTCCTGGTATCTGTACAGTGCCAATCGCCTGAAATACCCGCTGGTGCGTAAGCGTCTGATCGAACTGTGGCGTGACGCGCTCTCTACCCATGCCGATCCGGTGTTGGCGTGGGAGTCAATCATGAACGACCCGCTAAAAAGCCAGAGCTACAAGCAGGTACGCGGACGCGGCGGGTTCATCCGCTCCAGTTGGAAAGAGCTTAACCAGTTGATTGCCGCCGCCAACGTCTGGACGGTGAAAACCTATGGACCGGACCGCGTCGCCGGTTTCTCGCCGATCCCGGCAATGTCGATGGTCTCCTACGCCGCCGGGACCCGTTACCTTTCCCTGCTCGGCGGTACCTGTCTGAGTTTTTACGACTGGTACTGCGACTTACCGCCCGCGTCACCGATGACCTGGGGCGAGCAGACCGATGTGCCGGAATCCGCCGACTGGTACAACTCCAGCTATATCATCGCCTGGGGCTCCAACGTACCGCAAACGCGTACGCCGGATGCGCACTTCTTTACCGAAGTCCGTTACAAAGGGACGAAAACGGTCGCCATTACCCCTGACTTCTCCGAAGTCGCCAAACTCAGCGATCAGTGGCTGGCACCAAAACAAGGTACCGACAGCGCGCTGGCGATGGCAATGGGCCACGTGATCTTAAAAGAGTTCCACCTCGACAATCCCAGCGACTACTTCCTTAACTACTGCCGTCGCTATACCGATATGCCGATGCTGGTATTACTGGACGCCCGTGAAGACGGCAGCTACGTGCCAGGACGAATGATGCGCGCCTCGGATCTGGTCGACGGTCTGGGCGAAAGTAATAATCCGGAGTGGAAAACGGTCGCCTGCAACACCACCGGTGAACTGGTAGTGCCTAACGGCTCGATTGGTTTCCGCTGGGGCGAAAAAGGTAAATGGAACCTTGAGTCGCTGGCGGCAGGTACGGAAACCGAGCTGTCGCTGTCATTGCTTGGTCAGCATGATGAGGTATTGGGCGTCGCATTCCCCTATTTTGGCGGCAACGAAAACCCGCATTTTCGCAGCGTGAAGCAGGAACCGGTACTGGTGCGCCAGTTGCCAGTGAAGCAACTGACGCTTGTCGATGGCCGCCGTTGTCCGGTGGTCAGCGTTTACGATCTGGTGCTGGCCAACTACGGCCTCGATCGCGGTCTGGAAGACGCATACGCCGCGAAGGATTATGCTGAGGTGAAGGCCTATACCCCGGCGTGGGCGGAGCAGATCACCGGCGTGCCGCGTTTCCAGATTGAAACCATCGCCCGTGAGTTCGCTGATACCGCACATAAAACCCACGGTCGCTCGATGATTATCCTTGGTGCCGGTGTCAACCACTGGTATCACATGGACATGAACTACCGGGGAATGATCAACATCCTCGTGTTCTGCGGCTGTGTCGGACAGAGCGGCGGCGGCTGGGCGCACTATGTCGGCCAGGAAAAACTGCGTCCGCAAACCGGCTGGCTACCGCTGGCGTTTGCGCTCGACTGGAACCGTCCGCCGCGTCAGATGAACAGCACCTCGTTTTTCTATAATCACGCCAGTCAGTGGCGCTATGAAAAACTGACCGCCCAGGAACTGCTCTCACCGCTGGCGGATGCCTCGAAATTCACCGGTCATCTGATCGATTTCAACGTGCGTGCCGAGCGCATGGGCTGGTTGCCTTCTGCGCCGCAGCTCAACCTCAACCCGCTGACGGTGAAGGCCAGCGCCGAAAAAGCCGGCTTGTCACCCGTGGAATACACCGTTCAGGCGTTGAAATCCGGCGATATTCGTTTTG
>NZ_JBFWLF010000358.1:0-4193 GCF_050252275.1 Citrobacter sp.
TTAATGTACTGCGGCAACCCTTCGCCAGAGTCGATACGTTCTTTCAGCTTCGCATGCGCAATATCACGACCGACGATAATGGTTCCGGTCAGCGACAGACGGGTGGAAACCGGGTACTGTGAAAGCTGTGCCAGGATCTCTTTCATCGGGCGGTTGAGGTCAACTTTCACCACTTCGCCTTCACCGGCCTGACGCAACGCTTCCGGGATGTACTGGCCTGGGTTGTGCTCCAGTTTTTCGATCCAAATCCCTTCGCGGTTGATTTTGGCTTTGATGTTACGATCCGCCGAGCAGGAAACGCCCATGCCGACCGGACAGGAGGCACCGTGACGCGGCAGGCGGATCACGCGGATATCGTGGGCGAAATATTTACCGCCAAACTGCGCGCCAAGACCGAGTTTTTGCGCCTCTTCCAGCAGTTCCTGTTCCAGTTGTGTATCACGGAACGCCTGACCGTGCTCGTTGCCTTCGGTCGGCAGCGCATCGTAGTAATGCGTGCTGGCGAGCTTCACGGTTTTCAGCGTGCTTTCTGCGGAAGTACCGCCAATCACAAAGGCGATATGGTACGGCGGGCAGGCTGCTGTTCCCAGCGTTCGCATCTTCTCAACGAGGAAGTTTTTCAGCTTGCCCGGGGTGAGCAGCGCTTTGGTTTCCTGGTACAGGTAAGTTTTGTTGGCGGAACCGCCGCCTTTCGCTACGCACAGGAATTTATACTCATCACCATCGACGGTGTAGAGGTCGATCTGTGCCGGCAGGTTGGTACCGGTATTCACCTCTTTGTACATATCCAGCGCGGCGTTTTGCGAATAGCGCAGATTGTCTTCGATATAGGTGTTGTACACCCCTTTTGACAGCGCCGCTTCATCACCGCCACCAGTCCAGACACGCTGGCCTTTTTTCCCCATGATAATGGCCGTGCCGGTATCCTGACAGGTCGGCAGAATGCCTTTGGCGGCGATTTCAGAGTTTCTCAGGAATTGCAGGGCAACGTATTTATCGTTTTCGCTGGCTTCGGGGTCATGAAGAATGGAGGCGACTTGTTGCTGATGTTCGGGGCGGAGCATGAAGGAGGCATCGTGAAAGGCTTGTTGCGCCAGCAGCGTCAGGGCTTGCGGCTCAACCTTCAGTATGGACTCACCTTCAAACTCACTCACGCTGACATAATCGGAAGTGAGCAGGTAGTACTCTGTTTCGTCTTTCCCCATCGGGAAAGGTGCCTGATAGAAGAACGCTTTATTTGACATGTGCTTCCAGCCTATTGATTTCTTTTAATATCATAAGTGACGTGCCGCCCGGTGACGGACGGCACGCGGGAGACCTTTACAGGAATCCGTACATGGCAGCAAAGATCCAGCCAAAGACGCAGGAGACGCTCACGCCAATCAAACCCGGGAGAATAAAGCTGTGGTTGATGACGAAGCGACCAATGCGGGTGGTACCTGAACGGTCGAACTGAATGGCGGCCAGATCGCTCGGATAGGTCGGCAGAATGTAGTAGCCGTAGCACGCCGGGGCAGACGCCACGATGTAGGCCGGGTCAACGCCAATCGCCAGCGCGACCGGAACGATAGCCGCCAGCGCCGCTGCCTGAGAGTTAACGAATTTTGACACCAGCAGCAGAACAATCGCATAGGCCCACGGATACTCTTTCACCATGTTACCCAGCACACCTTCGATTTCTGTCATGTGCGCGCCGAACATGGTTTCCGCCATCCAGGCGATACCGTACACCGCCACAATCGCGATCATACCTGAACGGAAGACTTCGTTTTTAGAGATTGAAGCGGGATTGGTTTTGGTCAGGATAATAATCAGCGCGCCGGTCAGCAGCATGAACATCTGGATAACCAGCACCATCGACAGCGCTTTGCCACCGAATGAAGGGCGAAGTTCAGAGAAGGCACCCAGGATAGCGACGACAGCAATGGCGGCAAGGAAGATCCACATCGCCAGCCAGTTGCTTTTCGGCAGCTTTTTGTCCAGCAGCGTAGCGGTATCGCCATACACGTAGTGATGGTTTTCCGGTACGGAGATGAATTTCTGGAAGTCTTCATCTTTATCCAGATCTTTACCACGGAACCAGCTGAAAATACCGATAGCCAGAATACCAATCAGCGTGGACGGGATAGTGATCGCCAGCAGGTCGAGGAATTCGAGGTGTTTGCCTTCAAACGTCACATTACCCAACATGGCAACCAGAGAAACCACCGCCACCGATACCGGACTTGCAATGATCCCCATTTGTGCGCCGATGGAGCTGGCGGCCATCGGACGTTCCGGGCGGATGTTATTTTTAATCGCCACGTCGTAAATGATGGGCAAAATCGTGTAGACCACGTGGCCGGTCCCGCACAGGATAGTCAGGGTACAGGTCACAAACGGGGCAACGATAGAGACATATTTCGGGTTGCGGCGCAGCAGTTTCTCTGCAATCTGCAACATCACATCCAGACCGCCTGAGGCCTGTAGCGTTGCTGAGGCCGCGACCACAGCGATGATCACCAGCATGACGTCAACCGGTGGTTTACCCGGCTGGAGGTGGAAAACGAACACCAGAATGACCAGGCCGATACCGCCTAACAAACCCAGCGCGATACCGCCCTTTCTGGCACCATAAAACAAACATATTAATATTATGAGAAGTTGTATACTAAATAGCATTTATTTACCCTCGCGATAAAACCAGTCAATTTTGATAAATGGATCACAGCCATGTTCTGTTTTTTGTGTAATGGGCGCAGAGCCTGGCTAATATTCGTTTCGTCTGAAAGTGCGATTAGTTTTTAAACATCGAATAACGTTATTCCTAAGGACAGGAAAACTCTTATCGTTTTTTTCAGGCTGTTTTCAGAGAGCACGACTCTCTGGCGATGGGCAGTGTTGAAAAAGAAGAGCAGAGGCAGGTTCGGGCTATTTTTTGTATCTTTATGAAAAACATGAACATATCATCTGCTCACAGAGTGTGCTTATCCTTAAGATGTAGCATGAGCTCCGTTGCTACCGTTTATCGTTTTTGTTAATCCGTCCGGTTATTTCCAGACTACTCCTTTGTGATTAAAAATACACACTCTGCGCAGGGGATAATACTTTATTAACTTTTGTTAGCGTTTTTGAAATTAAAAACAATGGCGTGTCGGATAATAATAACGCATTGAAAAATGTGGAATGATGCAATTATATTTGATCTGGCACAATTTCTGAATTTGCAGGAAGTAACCTTAACCTTTTTATTTTTTCATTATTGTAATAATTGTTACCAATATATAACGAAATAATGCAAGGTTAAGATTTATCTTCTACTGACAATATTGCTTAAGTAAAGAATAATGTTCTGGCTGAATACGGTAACGGTAAACCGGCCTGCCCGTAACGCCATAATGGATGCTGGTAACCAGAATATGACAGTTGACCAGCCAGATAAGATATTTGCGGCAGGAGACACGAGAAATATTCACCGCATTTGCCAGTTCATCAGTTGAAAACTCATAATCCTGATGTGCATCGATCCACTGACACAGCGTGCGCAGCGTCTGCGGCGTCAACCCTTTCGGCAGGCGGCGGGTGTCCTGCTCACTGGACGCATTGCCGTGAATCAGTTGGTCCAGCTCTGACTGCTCATAATACTGGTGCTTATCCATGTTCCTTTTCTTTTGCAGCCAGCTGGTGAGGGCTTCCTCAAAGCGTGAGGCCTGAAACGGCTTGATTAAGTAATCAACAACGCCGTAGTGCAACGAATCCTTGATCGTCATGGCATCGGCGGCAGAAGAGATAACAATGACATCGCTTTTGCAGCCAGCGGCATGCAGAAGCGGTAGCAGGTCCAGCCCGTTCTCTTTCTGCATGTAAATATCCAGCAGAATCAGGTCAATCTGAACATCGCTATTAAAAATAACCTCTTTGGCTTTTTCCAGCGTTGAGGCGGTTCCGCAGCACTGAAAACCGGGGATCTGTGCGACATAGCGGCGGTTTAACTCCGCGACCATGGCGTCGTCATCGATAATAAAGACATTGATCATGTGCTGGCCCTCTCCCCATCCCAAGGTATTTGTACAAAAAATTGTGTGAAAACGCCAGGTTCGGATTCCACAAAAATATTGCCACCAAGACTTTCAACTTGTTGTTTAACAAGCGCTAAACCAACGCCGCGTTCAGTTCCCTTAGACGAGACGCCTTTATCAAAAATAGCGTCAAGG
>NZ_JBFWLF010000359.1:0-4107 GCF_050252275.1 Citrobacter sp.
CATTCAAAATGCCACTTTATGGACGTCAGAAGGCAATGAGCGACAAAAGCAGAAAGCGCTGGCAACGCCGCCCCGGAACAACGGGCGGTAAACTGCCATGGAACGACTGGCGTAATGCCTCCACCTGGCGCAAAGCTACGCAGTGGCTGCTGATGGCGATCAATATTTATATTGGCGTGACGTTTTACTACTGGGTGCGTTATTACGAAACCGGCGGCACCAGTCTGTACGTTTCCCGACCTGGCGGCATTGAAGGTTGGCTGCCCATCGCAGGCCTGATGAACCTGCGCTATACGCTGGAAACCGGCATCCTTCCCCCTGTTCACACCGCCGCCATGCTGCTGCTGGCCGCGTTTATGCTGGTAAGTCTGTTGCTCAAAAAGTCGTTCTGCTCGTGGCTGTGCCCGATAGGTACGTTGTCTGAACTCATCGCCGATGTGGGTAAGAAATTGTTTGGTCGCAATTTTACGTTGCCCCGTTGGCTGGATATCCCTCTGCGCAGCCTGAAATATCTGCTGCTGGCCTTTTTTCTCTACATTTCGCTGTCGATGCCAGCGCAGGGCATTCAGTATTTTTTAATGTCTGCCTACGGGATTATTATCGATGTGAAGATGCTCGATTTCTTTCGCAATATCGGCACGATCACCCTGCTGAGCGTCGCCCTTCTGGTGGTCATAAGCCTGTTCATTCGCAACGCGTGGTGCCGTTATCTGTGTCCCTATGGCGCCTTGCTCGGGCTGCTTTCCCTGCTCTCACCATTCAAAATCCGCCGCAATGCGCAAAGCTGTATTGATTGCGGGAAATGTGCCAAAAACTGCCCGTCGCAAATCCCGGTGGATAAGCTGATTCAGGTGCGAACGGTTGAATGCACTGGCTGTATGACCTGTGTGGAATCCTGTCCGGTGGCTTCAACGCTGACATTTTCCCTGCGGACACCGACGGGAAAGGCTGAAATACGGCGAGGAACATTATCGGGTATGGCGATGACGCTGCTGGTACTCGGCATAATGTTTGCCATTATCGCATTCGCGATGCTAATGGACGTCTGGAACAGCCCAGTGCCGGATCACCTCTACTTCCGGTTGATCCCGGAAGCGAGAATGATTGGTCATTAATGGATACCGGATGGGGTATCTGCCGCCATCCGGATTTGCATCACTCGGATTTATTATCCTCAGCGATGCCATCCTCAATAAAATCTTTATCGAGTTCTTCGGCATTCCCCGCGTGATCGCGCCCGGAAAGAATGTTCCAACAGGCGATAAACAGCGCGGCAACGAGTGGACCAATGACGAAACCATTGATGCCATAAATCTCCATTCCGCCCACCGTAGTGATAAGAATCAGGTAATCAGGCATTTTGGTATCTTTGCCGACCAGAATGGGGCGCAGAATATTATCCACCAGCCCTACCACCACCACGAAGAAACCGACGATGAAAAAGCCTTGCCACAGTTGCTGCGTCGAAAAAAGATAAATGGCGGCTGGCACCCAGACGATCGCGGAACCCACTGCCGGGATCAGGGACAGAAACGCCATCAGCGCCCCCCACAGAATGCTGCCATCAATCCCCACAATGTAAAACGCAATTCCGCCCAACGTCCCCTGCACGATCGCCACCACAACCGTGCCTTTTACCGTCGCCCGGGAGACCGCCGCAAACTTTGCAAACAGATGTTGCTTAACGAAATTCGACAACGGTAGCGAGTCGAGGATCTGCCGAACCAGAAACGGGCCATCCTTGAGCAGGAAAAAGAGCAGGTAGAGCATGATGCCGAAACTGATCGCGAAACCAAAGGTGCCTTTGCCAATCAGGAAGGCGCTCCCGGCCAGATATTGCCCGCCCTTTAGCGCCACATCCGACAGCTTCTGCTGGATTTTTGCGGCGTTATCGAGGGAGTGATCGGCAAGAAACGAACGCGCCCACTCCGGCATATGCGCAAATAAGCTCGCCACCACTTCCGGAAACTGAGCGTCGTTATGCTGCAGCTTGGTGTACACCACATTCAGTTCAACGGCGAGTGAGGAGAGGATCAGCATTAACGGGATAAATACGATCAGGCAGATGATACCCAGCGTCAGCAGAGACGCTACCCCGTTACGCTCCCCTAACGCCGAACGCAGCCTATTTTTTACCGGGTAGAAGATAACCGTCAGAATCGCAGCCCATAAAATGGCGGAGAAGTATGGCGACAGCACGTCGAAGAAAGCCCATGTCACCATGGCGAGAAGAAAGAGGAAAAACCCTTTATTCAGTCCGTTAAAACGCATTAGAGGATCCTGTAAACAAAGAAACTCTGTGGACTATAGGACTGATTGCGGATTTTACAAAGCCGACAAGACGAAAACCGCCAGCCAATACTTCACATTCAAAATGTGATAGTGCTTATTGTTTCACCAAAAGGAATGTCATTTAGCTTAAGGGTTGCTGAATGGCGACCCACACGAAGGGAGTGCCGCTGTCTCCCCGTCTTTCTTGAATACACCTGTTCCGCCTCTCTGGACGGACGCCAGGTCAGTTTAGGGAAGCGTCTGCAACCGTCTGCCAGCAGGATGACCTATGGCAGACGTCGCGCGTTACTGATAACGCGCCACCAGATCCTTAACCATTGCAGCATACGTTTGTTGCTTGAGTTGCACAATCTGCTGTTCTGTCACCGTCTCTACGGATGCCTTCTGTCCAGGCTGCGGGGTTAGTATTTTGGTCTCATAATTAAACGGTGACCAGGTCGCCCAATCGCCACTCGCGACATCTACCAGCGTGAAACGCACCAGATAGCGTAGCGATGTGCTGTCAGGCTGTTTCCCTGCTTTAAAATCCGACCAGACCATGCTTTTGGTCGCGGCATCAAATCTACCGGACTGCAACGTCTCCTGATAAACGATAATCGCTTTCTGATGCCCTTTCGCCGCAATGTAGCGTAGCGCCTGCATCCAGTTGGTATTCTCAGCAACCGCCGCGTCCTGGTTCTCGTCTTTGCTTTTGTCTTTATTACAGATCGCTTTTTTTTGCCTGTCCGGAATGCCGGAAAACGTCGCAACCGTGTAATAGCGGCTCATTTCCTGCTGCATGACCGTCTCTGGCGCCCGATTGCCAGACTGTACCAGAATGACGGGTGAGTTCAGCGGTACGCGAAAATTGTCTTCTGCCAGTGCCGCCTGAATATCGTCTTCAGAGATCGCCAGCGTGGTTTCATTACCAAAAATATCTTTGTCCGTCAGCCAGGAGGGTGACGTCGTATTTCGGCCAGAGCTCTCCACCTGCGATGTGGTTTTCTTCGCATCAATGGGGGAATGCGTGACACAACCCACCAAAGAAGAGAGGGTTACACATGACAATATTACTGACCTGAAATCCATTTTACCCGGCTCCTTATCTAAACCGATATATTCCTGTATAGCGAAAATAATTATATACCTGAAGTACCTCACCACAAAACAGGATTTATCCTTTTTCAATCATTCACAAAATAAATATTTATAAATCTTTTATAGACTCCGCTTTTATATTGTTGAGAATATATGCAGATTCGCCTAATGACTCAATCGACATTCATTTCATTATTAAAACCAGAAAAGCATGTCTCTCGCTTCTAAATTATCGCCTACTCCGTTGAATTAGATAAAAATAATCATCCAAAAAATAATGCGATACGGATGTCATATCAAAAAAAGGTGATATTTCACTTTGCCCGAATCACGAAAGTCACTGATAATGCGCCCGTTCGTCTCTTCAAAATGGCGGTATATCCCCTATGCTACATTTATTTTCTGGTCTGGATTTATATACCGGCTTGATGCTTTTACCTGCGCTGGTCTTTGTCCTGTTTTACGAAGCCATAAACGGATTTCACGACACCGCCAATGCGGTCGCGACCGTCATTTATACCCGGGCCATGCAACCCCAACTGGCAGTGATGATGGCGGCGGTTTTCAACTTCTTTGGCGTCCTGCTGGGCGGACTCAGCGTTGCCTATGCCATTGTGCATATGCTACCCACGGATTTACTGCTCAATATGGGGTCGTCACGTGGCCTCGCGATGATTTTTTCCCTGTTACTGGCGGCGATTATCTGGAACCTTGGAACCTGGTATTTCGGGTTACCGG
>NZ_JBFWLF010000360.1:0-4099 GCF_050252275.1 Citrobacter sp.
GGAGTATGTCCGGCATTGCGCAGCAGCATCAGCAAATAAATAAACGACACGCAGGCAATCATGATAAACAGAAGATTATCGGAATAATTCTGCATCAACATGGCGGTGAAGGAAGGCCCTAACAGGCTGCCAACGGTGTAGCTCAGCAACAACGCCTGGTTCATTGCCACCAACTGGTGATGTTCCACTTTTTCACAGGCCCAGGCCATCGCCACCGGATAGAGCGTAAAACCGGCCGCCCCCAGGATAAAGAGCGCA
Organism: Citrobacter sp.; assembly: GCF_050252275.1. Classification (NCBI taxonomy): domain Bacteria; kingdom Pseudomonadati; phylum Pseudomonadota; class Gammaproteobacteria; order Enterobacterales; family Enterobacteriaceae; genus Citrobacter; species Citrobacter sp. Next base: position 259 of record NZ_JBFWLF010000360.1, read on the forward strand.
GGTGCCATCGCTGCCTGGCTTAACATCGCGATGCTTCCGAGGATGACCACAAACACCTGCACGCGCAGTACCAGCAGTCGACCAAACTTATCCGCCAGTCTCCCGATTGGCCACTGCCCGAGGATCCCCGCGCTAACCAGCACCGCCATCCAGAAACCGATACTGGCATTACTCATGCCCTGATGATTGAGATAGAGCGGCATCAGGCCGTACAGCGAACCCAGGACAATCCCGGAAATGATGCAGCCGTTAACGCCCAGCCGCGCCTGACGCAGTTTCAGCATTGCGGTAATTGGCGTGTCGTTGTGTTCATCAGATTGTTGATTCAGGATGCGGGTAAAGAGCAGCGGTAAAATCCCTGCCAGAATCAGTCCCGTCGCCCACGGCAGCACGTTCATCAGTTCCGTCGAGACTTTGCTGACCAGCAGTTGTCCGAGGAAAGTCCCCACATAGTAGACCATCATGTAGGCCGCCAGCAGGCGACCACGGTTACGTGATGTCCCGCTGCACATCAGCGCACTCTCCACAACCACCCAGATCATCGCGCAGCCAATGCCCGCGACAAAGCGCCATGCCAGCCAGCTCCAGAAGCCGACCATCACCCCGAGGCCCACACAACCGGCCGCAAAAATCAGCGAGGCGAGATAGTAACTACGGTTAAACCCGAGGCGTTTGATTAAAGCCCCTGTTAACAGCGTCCCGACCAGATTACCGGTGAAATAGGACGAACTGATCATACCCACCTGCCACGTCAGCAGGTTTTCCTGGGCGAGCCAAAGCGGGACGAGCGTGTTCAGCACCGCAATCGCCAGGGTCAGCAGAAGTAGACCAGCCAGCAAAAGCAAGACAGGTCGGGTATAGGTGGACATGAGTATAAACCGTGAGGAAGTTCAAATTTCACGCGCATCATGCCACCAACAAAAACATTGTCAATCGGCGGAAACCGTGGCGTGGCGGCCCTTTTCCGTCTTCGATTGAATTTATTGATTAAGATTATGTATTACTGATAACCAATCAACTACAGGTGACTGTTTTTATTGATTTAACGCAAAGGTATTCCGTTTCGATCAGTCGAAAAATCTCATAGTCCCGGCAGCTTTTTTTTTTCCGTTCTATGCTTTGAATGAACCATACGCACCTGAATGAATTCGGGCGCAGAGTTGACTCAAGCAAGGAGAAGAGAATGACCAGGCCTTATGTTCGTCTCGATAAAAATGACGCAGCGGTTCTTCTGGTGGATCACCAGGCCGGATTGCTGTCACTGGTCAGGGATATTGACCCTGATAAATTCAAAAACAACGTGCTCGCGCTGGGTGATTTAGCCAAATACTTCAAGCTGCCTACCATCCTCACCACCAGTTTCGAAACCGGACCAAACGGCCCGCTGGTCCCCGAATTAAAAGCCCAGTTTCCTGATGCCCCGTACATTGCGAGGCCAGGGAATATCAACGCCTGGGATAACGAAGACTTCGTGAAGGCCGTCAAAGCGACAGGGAAAAAGCAGTTGATCATTGCGGGTGTAGTGACCGAAGTTTGTGTGGCATTTCCGGCACTGTCAGCCATTGAAGAAGGTTTTGATGTCTTCGTCGTCACCGACGCGTCGGGTACGTTTAATGAAATTACCCGTCATTCGGCATGGGATAGAATGTCGCAGGCCGGTGCTCAGCTCATGACATGGTTTGGTGTGGCCTGTGAACTGCACCGTGACTGGCGTAATGATATTGAGGGGTTGGCGACGCTGTTCTCCAACCACATTCCGGATTATCGCAACCTGATGACCAGCTACGATACGTTGACTAAACAGAAATAGTAAAACCGGGGCGAAAGCCCCGGTTATTCACTTAGCTGGCAACCGCCATACCGACGGTCATATGCAGACCGTAGAATACGCCGCGACCAATCAGTTCTCCCACCAGCAGCAGAATAAAGGCCACTGACAGCAGCGGAACCGCAGGCTGATACCCTTTCAACTGCGGAACAATCCAGCAGCACAAGGCCAGCGCCAGCACTCCAATCCGCCAGGCCATCAGCGCCCCGTAGTCAGGTACCAACGCAGAAGCCTGCTGAATAGAGCTGTGAATGGTCGCCAGTTCTGCGCCCTGCATCACCGACATGATGGCGCTGACCACCAGCGCCAGCAGTGAAACCGCAGGCAACAGACGCATCGCCCAGCCATCGACTCCCGCCACGCGCAGCAGCAGATAGCCCAGCAGTGGCCCCCCCATCAGCAGCGTCAGGAAAAAGCCCAGCGGCGTCCAGACGCTGTACCAGGTCGGTACGGTATCAATGCTGTTATAGACGCGCACCATCATCCAGACGAACAGCACACCCAGCACCATCGTCAGCAGCAGCCACAGGTTACGCAGAGCCGGAGAGAGCTTTTTCAACACCGCCAGCAGCCAGCCGATCCCGCCAACCGCAAAGAAAATCGAACCGCTGGCAATTTCATTACTCAGCGCCGATGAACCGACACGGTTAAGCGAGTTAAACGCCCGCACTGGCGAGCCAAGGTGCAGCATAGATGCGATAAAGCCAATCCCCATCAGCACCCACAGCGCAAACATGCAGGTAATCACGCGCTGTTGCGTTTCGGCCCGCAGGTCGCCTTTCATTAGCGCCAGCGCCAGGACAATGAAGCCACCGACCACACATTGTCCGAAGACCGTGAAGATCATCAGCGGCCATTCATGCCATCCACTTCCCATCTTACACCTCCTTCGGATTCGCCAGATAGCCGGAGGTATCCCCGGTCGGGCGGCTGTTGGCATTCGGTTTGATCACAATACTTGGCTTCGTAAAGTGCGCGCCAGGCAGCGGAGCAACCGCCGCCAGATCGCCGTGTTTCTGACGCAGTTCGTCGACAGGACCGAAATCCAGCGCACGCAGCGGACAAGACTCGACACAGATCGGTTTCTTGCCTTCCGCCACCCGGTCATGACAGCCGTCGCATTTGGTCATGTGGCCTTTGGCGGCGTTGTACTGCGGCGCGCCGTACGGACAGGCCATATGGCAATAACGACAGCCGATGCAGACATCTTCATCCACCACGACAAAGCCGTCTTCCCGTTTATGCATCGCCCCGCTCGGACAGACCTTGGTACAGGCCGGATCTTCACAGTGGTTACAGGCAATAGAGAGATAATAGGCAAACACGTTCTGGTGCCAGACGCCGTTGTCTTCCTGCCAGTCTCCGCCCGCATATTCATAAATGCGGCGGAAGCTGACATCCGGGGTTAAGTCTTTGTAATCTTTACAGGCCAGTTCGCAGGTTTTACAACCGGTGCAACGGCTGGAATCAATAAAAAATCCATACTGGGTTGTCATCGGTTACTCCTTACACCTTCTCAACCTGAACAAGGTTCGTATGTGACGGGTTCCCCTTCGCCAGAGGAGACGGGCGCTGGGTGGTCAATACGTTGATACAGCCCCCCTGGTCAATGCGTTTGGCATCCGGGTCATACCAGGCCCCTTCCCCTAGCGCAATCACACCCGGCATCATCCGCGGCGTCACTTTCACCTCAATATGTAGCTCTCCGCGACCATTGAAGATGCGCACCTTGTCGCCATTACGGATACCGCGTTTTTGCGCGTCCAGCGGGTTGATCCACATCTCCTGGCGGCACGACGCCTTCAGGACATCCACGTTGCCATAGGTGGAGTGAACGCGAGATTTATAGTGGAAGCCCGTGAGCTGCAATGGATAATCTTTGGTCAACGGATCGTTGTAGTTCTCAAAACCTGGCGTGTAGATCGGCAATGGATCGATGACATCGCCTTCCGGTAGTTCCCAGGTGGCGGCAATCTTAGCCAGTTCCTGCGAGTAGATCTCGATTTTACCTGA
>NZ_JBFWLF010000361.1:0-4093 GCF_050252275.1 Citrobacter sp.
GAAAACGGCGAAGCGGTGACCGGGCAGGTCGACCGTCAGCGCGGTTACTAAGGGAAACCCGGCATCTGCCGGGTTTCGACTAATAAACGCAGGCGATTCCTGCTATCCTTGTCGAAAAATGACCACAGGAGAGAGACATGTATCCCGTTGACCTGCATATGCATACCGTCGCCAGCACCCATGCTTATAGTACTCTGAGCGATTACATCGCCCAGGCGAAGCGTCAGGGACTGAAACTGTTCGCAATTACCGATCACGGTCCGGACATGGCGGATGCTCCACACCACTGGCATTTCATCAATATGCGTATCTGGCCGCGCGTGGTGGATGGGGTCGGGATCCTGCGAGGCATTGAGGCAAATATCAAAAATATCGAAGGTGAAATCGACTGCACCGGGCCGATGCTCACCTCACTGGATCTGATCATCGCGGGCTTCCATGAGCCGGTTTTCGCCCCCCACGATGAAGCCACCAATACGCAGGCGATGATCGCCACCATGGCGAGCGGCGTTGTGCATATCATTAGCCATCCCGGGAATCCGAAGTATCCCGTTGATATCACGGCAATTGCCGAGGCTGCGGCAAAATACAATGTTGCACTGGAGATTAACAACTCTTCCTTCCTTCATTCACGCAAAGGCAGTGAAGCAAACTGTCGCGCGGTAGCGGCAGCGGTACGTGATGCTGGCGGCTGGGTGGCGTTGGGTTCAGATTCTCATACCGCCTTTACAATGGGCGATTTCGGTGAGTGTCTGAAAATTATCGAAGAAGTGAATTTCCCGGAAGATCGTATTTTGAACGTGACCCCGAAACGATTACTCAATTTCCTGGAATCACGCGGAATGGCGCCGATTCCTGAATTTGCTGAACTTTAACTACCACGAGCTGGAATATTTTGATGAACGAGTTTTCAATCCTGTGCCGTGTACTGGGATCGCTGTATTACCGTCAACCGCAGGATCCTTTGCTGGTTCCGCTTTTTACCCTGATTCGCGAGGGTAAACTCCAGGCGAGCTGGCCGCTTGAGCAAGATGAACTGTTAGCGCGTCTGCAGAAAAGCTGTGATATGACCCAGTTGGCGGCGGATTACAACGCGCTGTTTGTCGGTGCGGAGTGCGCGGTGCCACCGTATCGCAGCGCGTGGGTGGAAGGGGCGACAGAATCAGAAGTGCGCTCCTTCCTTTCTGCACGAGGTATGCCGCTTGGCGAAACGCCAGCCGATCATATTGGTACGTTGCTGCTGGCCGCCTCCTGGCTGGAAGATCAGTCTGCGGAGGATGAAAGCGAGGCGCAGGAAACTCTGTTCGCGGACTACATCATTCCGTGGTGCGATACCTTCCTCGGTAAAGTGGAAGCGCACGCCGCAACCCCTTTCTGGCGAACGATGGCGCCGTTAACACGCGATGCCATTGGCGCAATGTGGGATGAACTGGAAGAAGAGACTGACGAATAATTGTGATATATATCACTTTTGTATGCAACTTGATTCAATCATTGCATAAATTGTGTGCGTGATCTCATTCATATTGTCGTTTTCTGCTATCATGCGCGGCATGAACATACTTCTTTCCATTGCAATCACAACGGGCATTCTCTCCGGTATCTGGGGATGGGTGGCCGTGTCTCTTGGCTTACTCAGTTGGGCTGGCTTTTTAGGCTGTACCGCCTATTTCGCCTGTCCGCAGGGTGGGTTAAAGGGGTTGGCCATTTCGGCCTCCACGCTGTTGAGCGGCGTGGTGTGGGCGTTGGTCATTATTTACGGTAGCGCGTTGACGCCGCATCTCGAACTGGTGGGTTATGTGATTACCGGCGTGGTGGCCTTCCTGATGTGTATTCAGGCAAAGCAAGTTTTACTGTCATTTGTGCCAGGCACATTTATCGGTGCATGCGCCACGTTTGCCGGGCAGGGAGACTGGAAACTGGTCTTGCCTTCACTGGCGGTCGGTTTGCTCTTTGGCTATGCCATGAAAAACAGCGGACTGTGGCTGGCGGCCCGGCGAGAAAGACACAGTACGCGAACCGTTGCGGAAAATAAAAAAGCGTGAGGAAATCCTCACGCTTTTTTTTATCCTGATCATCAGGATTCCGGCGGTACCGACATATGACGATATTTCACCAGAATGTCGTTCTGGCGATCGGCTTTATTCTGCAAATCCCACAACCCACGATCGATACCTTCGTTGATAAGGAAGATGACGCCCGTCTCAATGGCGGACATCAGGCACAACATCACCGGTTCGTTGGAGGTGTAGCCAATTTCACCTTCCAACAGTCTCTGATAATCGATAAAGCGGAACACCCCAGCCTGCACTTCATAAGACAGAATGGTTTTACTGGTGTTGACCGAGGAGAGGATCTCACCGGTGCTGACGTTGACTACGCGCAGGTTCACCGCAATCTGGTCAAGCTGGTATTGCGTGTCTGCGCCGATACCGAAGTAACGCGCACCGACGCCGCCGGATTTCACGTTACTTTCGTAGCCGATAATCGACCCTTCAACCATGATGTTTGCCGCCGTCAGCGACTGTAGCGGGATTCGGTTGTTGATGGCGACAGTCCCGTTTTCCTGAGCGGCACGAATGATCTTACGTTCATTCAGCAAGTTTTGCAGTCCCTGGCGCTCCAGTGGAACAAACCAGCGGGAATCTTTCAGTGCGGTGACCAGCATCGCAGTGGCGCTTTGTGGGACGGCTGTTGAGAAGTTACTGGCCGGGTAGGGTTTAAACTGCCCGGTTTCATCCTGAATGTTATACACCGAGACAAAAATTTTACCCGTTGGAATCGGTAAATGCGTTAAATCCTTATAACTTTGCGCACGGGGCATTAAGGTCGGTTTAGCGGCTTCTTTTGGCGGGGCGGTTAAGCATCCGCTCAGTAAAATGACGGCGACGAATACAAGTAAGCGCTGCATGATGATTGTCCTTACGTGGCGGTACTTAGAAATCGGTAGATTGCGACTGTAAACCCGACACTTCGATCGTCGATGTTTTGCCCGTTTTCCTGTCCGTGACGTTTAGCTGCAACTGACCATCCCGGTTAGCAATGTCCACAATGAAATCATTGGTCACCATCCTGCCGGGTTTCCCCGTGTTAATATTGGTCAACAGCCCACCTAATATTTGTGACTGAATGGCCTGAGTGAAGTTATCCAACGCGGAGGGAGTTTCAATTCCGTAATCGTCGTTATAACTGGGATCTTTATAAGAGTTTTGCGCCTGGGCGCTATTCAGTAAAAAAGAACCGTTATTGGGGTTTCCACCAAAGTTAGGGTTACGGAACTGGAAGGTCATATTTCCGGCCCAACTTAATGGCGAAATAAGCATGAGTACTACTACTGCATGTTTGACACGCATTACAGCCTCCGGACAAAAATCACTTTTTAGAATTCGTCATGCGTTAAATCGCCGGTGCTCAATAGTGTTTTATCTATTTGCCGTCGGTTTAAGGCATCCTCAGTTTGTGCCAGCGCAAAGACAACAGTTTTTTCGAAGTCTCTTTTCGTTGGAAATAAAAAAGTCTGGAATATAACGTCCTGATTAACCGTTATTGTGATCCAACTTCCCCAACGTGCACTGGGTCGCTCATTGATGGTCAAATTGCCTGGATAATCACTTTCCCATTTGTCGCTAAACGCACGATAAAAATCGTGGCCAATAGACGAAACCGTGTGGTCAGTTAAGAGCCCAGGAACTTCAACTTCTACAGCCTGCGTCGTGCTGGCAGCGAACAGCAACTGCGCCGCTGCAAGCCAGGTTAAATAGCGTTTCATGGCGTTATCGCCTGAGGTTATCATTTGCCCACGAAACCGCCTGGGTACGGTTTTTGACAGCTATCTTTTTGAAAAGATTATAAAGATGCGTTTTGACCGTGTTTTCACTGATAAACAGTGAACGTGCGATTTCGATATTAGAGGCGCCGATACGCAGCTTATTCAGGATCTCTTTTTCGCGATGAGTCAGGAGGGCTGACTCACTGCTGTTGTAGCGATAATTACCTGAGTGAGTGATCAGATAACTGGCCAGTTTCTGTGAGAAGTAACATTCTCCCCGCAGGATCCCTTGCAAACCGTTTACGACACGCTCTTCGTCATCCG
>NZ_JBFWLF010000362.1:0-4088 GCF_050252275.1 Citrobacter sp.
ATTGTCGGTGAAACCGGCGAAGAGCCCATGCCAACCCCCTGGACGGTGTACGAACTGGTCAAAGCCATCAGCGAAGTCGATAGCGCGTGGAGAGAATTCATGCTCATCGACATGGGCGGCGCGACCACCGACGTCTATTCCGCCAGTGCCAACACCCTCTCGCCCGATACCGTGCTGCACGGTGTCCCGGAGCCCTTTATTAAGCGCACCGTGGAAGGCGATCTCGGCATGCGCGTCTCCGCCGTGGTGGTAGGCGAAAGCACCCAGGAACTGGTGAAGGTGGTATTCGCTCAGCAACCGGCACGCCAGGAGGCCTTCTATGGCTACCTGCGTCATCTGGTGGCGCATCCCGATTATCTGCCGCAGAGCGAGGAAGAGAAATACTTTGATTCTCTGTTAGCCGGACTGTGCGTCGGCTATGCCGCCGAGCGTCACGCTGGCACCAAAAAGCAGGTCTGTACCTGCGTTGGCAATGTCGATTTGCAGATGGGGCGCGACCTGACCACCGTGCGCAAAGTGGTTGGCTCGGGCGGCTGGCTCTCCCGCGCCAGTCAGTTTGATATCCATCACTGGCTCAAATATCGCGAACTGGACGACGACGGCAGACGCATTCTTTTACCCACTCAGTTTGAGTACTACCGCGACGCAAAAGGTCTGCTCCCCCTGCTGGCAAATGTTGCCAGACTGGATCCCCAGGCCGCTGCGCGCACCAGCATTCACTGTTTAACCCTATAAAACCTAAGGCAGCGACGAATGGAACTTCGAAATAAAAAATTAACCCATGACGAATTTATGACCGAACGGCATCAGGTGTTGCAGACGTGGCATACCGGCAAAGACGTCGAACATTTTGAAGATGGCGTGAAGTATCAGCAGACCATTCCTGAGAAAAAACGTTTCTCTCATGCCTTGCTGAAGGCGGATCAGGAAGGGAAAACCCTGAGCCAACCGCGTGCCGGTGTGGCGTTGATGGATGAGCATATCGAACTGCTGAAAACCCTGCAGGTTGAGTGTGACCTGCTGCCGAGCACCATCGATGCCTACACCCGTCTGAATCGTTATGAAGAAGCCGCCATTGGGATCCAGAAATCTATCGAAGCCGGGACCTCAAAACTCAACGGACTGCCGGTGGTTAACCACGGTGTGGCGGCCTGTCGTCGGATGACCGAAGCGCTGGAGAAACCGATTCAGGTCCGTCACGGTACGCCAGATGCGCGTCTGTTGGCGGAGATCGCCATGGCCAGCGGCTTCACCAGCTATGAAGGCGGCGGGATCTCCTACAACATTCCTTACGCCAAGCGCGTGACGCTGGAAAAATCGATTCGCGACTGGCAGTACTGCGACCGTCTGATGGGGCTGTATGAAGAACATGGCATTCGCATTAACCGCGAACCATTCGGCCCGTTGACCGGCACGCTGATCCCGCCGTTCATGTCTCACGCAGTGGCGATTATCGAAGGTCTGCTGGCGCTGGAACAGGGCGTGAAGTCGATTACCGTCGGCTACGGCCAGGTTGGCAGCCTCACGCAGGATATCGCGGCGATTCAGTCCCTGCGTGAACTGTCTCATGAATATTTCCAGAACTACGGTTTTGATGATTACGAGCTGAGCACCGTCTTCCACCAGTGGATGGGCGGTTTCCCGGAAGACGAATCCAAAGCATTCGCCATTATCTCCTGGGGCGCAGCGGTCGCCGGTATGTCCGGCGCGACCAAAGTGATCACCAAGAGCCCGCATGAAGCCTTCGGTATTCCGACAGCGGCGGCAAACGCCCAGGGGCTGCGTGCGTCACGTCAGATGCTCAACATGGTCAGTGACCAGAAATTCCCGCCGTGTGCCGCCGTCGAGCAGGAAGTGGAACTGATTAAGAGCGAAGTTCGTGCGGTTCTGAAGAAAGTGTTTGAGCTGGGCAACGGCGATGTTGCGCGCGGCACCGTGCTGGCCTTCGAAGCAGGCGTGCTGGACGTACCTTTCGCTCCGGCCTCCTGTAACGCCGGTAAAATCCTGCCAGTTCGCGATAACGCCGGGGCGATCCGTATTCTGGAAGCCGGCTCCGTTCCGCTGCCGCAGGACATTCTCGCTCTACACCACGATTACGTCGCCGAACGTGCCCATTTCGAAGGACGTAAACCCTCATTCCAGATGGTTGTTGATGACATCAACGCTGTATCCCACAGTCAATTAATAGGAAGACCATAATGAAAATTAAACAGGCGCTTTTCACCGCTGGCTACTCCTCATTCTATTTTGATGACCAGCAGGCGATCAAAAATGGCGCAGGTCATGACGGGTTCATTTATACCGGTGCGCCGGTTACCCCGGGCTTTACCTCTGTCCGCCAGGCTGGCGAGTGCGTTTCCGTACAACTGATTCTGGAAAACGGCGCCGTCGCGGTGGGTGATTGCGCCGCAGTGCAGTACTCCGGTGCCGGCGGCCGCGATCCGCTGTTCCTGGCTGAACATTTTATTCCGTTCCTCAACGATCATATTAAGCCGCTGCTGGAAGGCCGCGATGTGGATGCGTTCCTGCCGAACGCCCGTTTCTTCGACAAACTGCGCATCGACGGTAATTTGCTGCATACCGCCGTTCGTTACGGTCTGTCGCAGGCGCTGCTTGACGCCACCGCGCTGGCCTCAGGTCGTCTGAAAACCGAAGTGGTGTGTGACGAATGGCAACTGCCGTGCGTACCTGAAGCCATTCCTTTATTTGGTCAGAGCGGCGACGACCGCTACATCGCCGTCGACAAGATGATCCTCAAAGGCGTTGACGTCCTGCCGCACGCGCTGATCAACAACGTTGAAGAGAAGCTCGGTTTTAAAGGCGAAAAACTGCGTGAGTACGTGCGCTGGTTGTCCGACCGTATTCTCAGCCTGCGCACCAGCCCACGCTATCACCCGACGCTGCATATCGACGTGTATGGCACCATCGGTCTGATCTTCGACATGGACCCGGTGCGCTGCGCCGAGTATATCGCCAGCCTCGAAAAAGAAGCGCAGGGTCTGCCGCTGTACATTGAAGGCCCGGTCGATGCAGGCAACAAACCGGATCAGATCCGCATGCTGACCGCGATCACCAAAGAGCTGACCCGTCTGGGTTCCGGCGTGAAAATTGTCGCCGACGAATGGTGCAACACCTATCAGGACATCGTGGACTTCACCGATGCCGGCAGCTGCCACATGGTGCAGATCAAAACCCCGGATCTCGGCGGCATTCACAACATCGTTGACGCGGTGCTGTACTGCAACAAGCACGGGATGGAAGCCTACCAGGGCGGCACCTGCAACGAAACCGAAATCAGCGCCCGCACCTGCGTCCACGTGGCTCTCGCCGCCCGTCCAATGCGTATGCTGATCAAGCCGGGTATGGGCTTCGATGAAGGTCTCAATATCGTGTTTAACGAAATGAACCGCACCATCGCGCTGTTGCAGACTAAGGATTAAGAGATGGCACGCACATTTAAGATCTTATCGCCAACGGCTATCCTGGGCTATGGCTTCCCGGAAGAGAGCTTTCGTAAAGCCATGGAAGAGTCACCGGATCTGATCGCGGTTGACGCAGGCTCCTCCGATCCTGGCCCCCACTACCTGGGGGCGGGTAAACCGTTTACCGATCGGGCCGGAGTGAAACGCGATCTGCGCTATATGATCACGGCGGGCGTTAAGAACAACATTCCGGTGGTGATCGGCACCGCCGGGGGATCCGGTGCTGCACCGCACCTTGAGTGGTGTCGGCAGATTATCCTGGAGATCGCACAGGAAGAAAAACTGTCCTTCTCCATGGCGCTGATCCCATCGGATGTCAATAAAGAGGTGGTTCACCAGGCGCTGGATAACGGCAAAATCACCGCGCTGGACTTTGTTCCGGCACTGACCCACGAGGCGATCGAAGAGAGCACCTACATCGTGGCGCAGATGGGGATCGAACCGTTCCAGCGGGCGCTGGAAGCCGGTGCGCAGGTGGTATTGGGCGGACGGGCTTATGATCCGGCCTGCTTCGCGGCGCTGCCGATTATGCAGGGCTTTGATGAAGGTCTGGCGCTGCACTGTGGCAAGATCCTGGAATGTGCGGCCATTGCCGCCACCCCAGGT
>NZ_JBFWLF010000363.1:0-3967 GCF_050252275.1 Citrobacter sp.
AGCCAGCGGCAACGCGAGCCATTCGCCAATCAGCGGAATGTGTCCGCGTTGGTACACCTCCAGTGCAGCGGCTTCGAGACGATGAAGGTTGGCGTCGATCAGAGCCTGTTTTCCGTCGGTACCGCTGCGATAAGGGCCGGCGATTAAAATGAGTTGTGCTGTCATGATATCCTCACTCTTTGTTTGTCCTAGGCAGAAATGCACATTTCTGCACGTTTTAGTTGCCTGAAGGCCGTTGTATTTGTAGAGTACGTATCATAAACAGCAAATTCGTGCATGATCAAGATTAATCGTGCACATTCAGGAATAACCCTATGCTTACCGATCAGCGAAAGAAATTGATCCTTGAACTGCTGGCCGCCGAAGGTCAGGTGTTATCGAAGGCGCTCAGTAACCGGTTCGCGGTTTCTGAAGACACGATCCGCCGCGATTTACGTGAACTTGCCGCGGAAGGATTTCTGCAGCGTGTACACGGCGGGGCGCTGCCATCGTCTGGTGCGACGGCGCCGTTTCTTGAACGAAAGTCATTGAAAACCGACGCCAAAAAGCGCGTGGCGCAAAAAGGGGCTACGCTGATTTCCCCCGGTCAGGTGGTAATCATTGATGGTGGGACGACAACAACAGAACTGATTGCCTGTCTGCCGGATGATTTAAACATTACCGTGGTGACCCACAGTCCGGGCATCGCATTAGGGCTGGTCAATCATCCGCTTATCGAGATCATCCTCATCGGTGGTCGCGTGTATAAGCACTCCATTGTCACGGTAGGCGCGGCGACGGTTGAAGGAATGCGTAACATTCAGGCCGATCTCTTTTTCATGGGCGTGACGGGGATTCACCCGGAAGCGGGGTTAACCACGGGAGATTACGAAGAAGCGTGCATCAAACGTGCATTTTCCGCCAGAGCCGCAGAAACTATCGTCCTGGCGTCACCGGAGAAGATCAGCACCGCGTCTCCCTTTGCCATTGGCGACGTATCGCTGATTAATACGGTCGTCGTGGAAGAGAATACCGACGAAAGCTGGATCCGCGCGATGAACGCGAAGGGGATCACGGTGGTGAGGGCGTAGTTAGCCCGCCGTCACGCGTTTGCCGCTGGTGACAAATGTACCGGCGCCAAGATGATGCAGGGTGTTGAGTTTGTCGTCATCGAACTGCCAACGGCCTTCGACAAACACCCGTTCATCGGCGGCGGCAGAAACCACTTCACCGAATAAGGTATCGTATTTCTCCTGCGCAGCGGTGGCGGGGAGGAGGCGGCACTCCATCCATGCCAGACATTTTTCTTCGACGACCGGCAGTCCCAGTTCGGGGCCTTTGACCACCGGAATGCCGTAACAGTTGAATTTGTCTTCATCGCGCCCGGAAACGCTGCCAACGGCGTAAGTCCAGTTAGTGGCGGCAACACCGGGAATGACAATACCGAACAGGCCGCTGCGCTCAATTAATTCCCGCGACCAGGCCGTTTTATCGACCACAATGGCGAGACGAGGCGGTTCAAACTCAACGGGCATCGACCACGCGGCGGCCATGATATTGCGCCGGTTGCTGACCTCATCGCGGCTGGTGATCAGTACCGTGGGACCATGATTGAGCAGACGACTGGCGTGGCGTAATTCGACAGGACGAAATCGACTCATAGAATTGTCTCGCAAAGGGTTTTTCTCAGTATTATTGAAAACTGACGTTGCGCCAAGCGCCGAATAACACCTGCCTCACTCTTTGGCTCATCGTTTATACTCGGATAACGATTTAAGGCCCACGACAGGAAATCTGATGACGCCGATCCTGAATGCTTATTTTGCTCGTCTGAACTGGTCAGGGCGTGCCGAAGTCAATATTGAGACGCTTCGGGCGCTACATTTGCAGCATAACTGTACTATCCCGTTTGAAAATCTCGACGTGCTGTTACCGCGAGAAATGCACCTTGATGACAGGTCGCTGGAAGAGAAACTGATTACCGCACGTCGCGGCGGCTATTGCTTTGAGCAAAATGGCGTATTTGAGCGCGTACTGCGCGAACTGGGGTTTACGGTGCGTAGCCTGTTGGGACGTGTGGTGCTGGCTAATCCTCCGAGCCTGCCACCGCGAACTCACCGTCTGCTGCTGGTTGAACTGGATGGCGAATCGTGGATCGCCGATGTGGGATTTGGTGGTCAGACGCTTACTGCCCCCATTCGTCTGCAAGCGGACATTATCCAGAAGACGCCACATGGAGAATACCGTTTGCAGCAGGAGGGGGACGACTGGATCCTGCAGTTTTGTCATCACGATCGCTGGCAATCGATGTACCGTTTTGATCGGGTGGTGGTGCAGCAAAGTGATTATGTGATGGGCAACTTTTGGTCTGCGCACTGGCCGCAATCGCATTTTCGTCATCATCTGCTGATGTGTCGTCATTTGCCGGACGGGGGAAAATTGACCCTCACTAACTTCCATTTCACGCATTACGAAGGTGACAGAGTGGCAGAACAGCGCAATTTACCGGATGTCGCTTCATTGTACTCGCTGCTACAGGAACGTTTTGGTCTGGGAGTGACAGATGCGAAGCATGGTTTTACGGAAACTGAGCTTGCCAGGGTGATGGCGGCGTTTGATACGCATCCCGAAGCGGGAAAATAATGAAAACCCGGTAGACGCAGGCGCTTACCGGGCATAATTTTAAAAATCTATCGCCCATTCAGCGTGAAACAGAATCACCGCGTTACCCGTGATGGTGACTTTTTCCGGCTGGTTATTCTGAATCGTCACGTTAATTTCAACGGTGCCATCGCGACCCAATGCCCGTCCCTGATGTCCTTTCACCTGCAGCGATTTCCCGTCGTGTGCCAGTAAACCGTGATGCACCAGCCAGGCACCCATCGGGCCATTGGCATTGCCGGTCACCGGATCTTCAACAATACCAATTGCCGGTGAGAACATGCGCCCGTCAGTCTCATTTTTGCCCGGACGGATCTGGAATGGGAAAAAGCCATTGCAGCCAATTTGCTGACTGATGGTACAAAGCGCAGAAAGATCGGGCGCGAGGGCATCGATATCGACTTCAGGCTTAAGCGGAATCATCACTTTAGAATGACCGGTCGACGCCACCTGAATCGGCAAGCCCGGCAGCATATCGCTTTCATTCAGGTGCAGCGCACGAAGAATAGCCGCGCGGATGTCACCTTCAATCGGCGCTTCAAAGGTTGGCGTGCCTTGTTCCAGCGAAATACGGTAATCACCGTCATCATGACGGATTGCCACCCGGTGTCGACCCGCCAGCGAGGTTTGCCAGACTGTGGTGTTGCCCAGTCCCAGCACCGTGGCGCGGACATAATGCGCCGCAACGGTGGCGTGCCCGCAAATCGGCACTTCTACGGTCGGCGTAAAGTAGCGAATGCGGACATCGCTGTCATCGCTTCGCAGCAGGAATGCAGTTTCAGAGTGGCGTAGTTCGCGGGCAATCAGTTGCATCTGTGTTTCGCTGAGGCCATCAGCATTCAGGACGACACCTGCGGAATTGCCGCGAAAGGGGGTTCTGGTGAAAGCATCAACGTGGTAAACCTGTGGTTTCATTAGCGTTCTCCCTGAGTGAGGGAAGCATCATAACGTGGAAAAGGCCGGATAGCGATGCATCTGTCAATCCGGCGTGTGAAAGAATAAACCCCGGCAGGCATTTACACGAGCCGGGTGTTTTATTATCAGAAGGAGGCTTTAATCCCCACCATTGCAGAGGTATCGCTGTAGCTGTTGTTGCCAACCTGCTGAGCGACGTTGCCCCACAGGGCGACGTTCTTCGTCAACTGGCCTTCAACACCGGCTTTCAGTTCGCCGATATTGCGGGCGCCTTTCAGATTCACGTTTTCACCGTTCATTGAGACGCCAAAGTCTTTGCTGTTGTGGATCCAGTTGGCTTCGACAAACGGCTGGAAGGTGTGGTCTTTGCCGTCGTCCAGTGTGTTGTGGCCCTTGCCGAACAGACGGACGC
>NZ_JBFWLF010000364.1:0-3966 GCF_050252275.1 Citrobacter sp.
AGCGCATCCGGTGCGCTCTGGCCGATACGGGTGATGGTGGTCTGATAAATAACGGTCATGTCGACACCTCTTATTGATAAATAAAGCCGGAATCACACCAGGCGATGAGAACGGTGGGTGCCCCCGTCAGGAAGCGGCTCACCAGTACCGACGGCACGCCGACGCGAACGGTGTCCTGGCGGGCTTCTGCCAGCGACAGACCGACCGGAATAAAGTCACAGGCTGCCTGGGCGTTAATGGCAAACAGGGCGGGCAGCGCCAGATGCGGCGGGATGTTGCCCAGGCCAATTTGCACGCCGATCAGAACGCCGATAACCTGCGCAATGACCGCACCTGGGCCGAGGAACGGCGACAGCAGCGGGAACGAACAGATCAGCGCCAGCGTCACCAGACCCAACGGATGGCTGGCAAGCGGCGCCAGGCCATGGGCGATCCAGTCACCCAGACCCGAGGCCATGATGATGCCGATCAGTGCCGAGACGAATGCCATGAACGGCAGAATGGTTTTCAGAACCGTATCGATGGTGTCGCGACCGGACTGGAACAGCACGGCCACCGCCGACCCCATCCCCATGCCGACTTTTGCTAACAGGCCATCGCTCTGTTCGGTGATTTTTTTGCTGCTGTCGTAATCACGCCCGGCGGTAGCGCTTGCCGGTTGTGATTGCGGCTGCGGTGCAGCAGACGCGTCGCTGATGACGGTGATGTTGTCTTCCCTGACGCCAGAGACATAAATGTCTTCAACAATATACTGGGCCAGCGGGCCGGATTTCCCGGTTGAGTGAATGTTCACGGTCGGAATACGGCGTTTAGGATAGATGCCACAACGCAGCGTCCCGCCACAGTCAATGATGGCAACGCCAATTTCGTCTTCAGGCGGTTCTCCCTCTTTAAAACCATCGACAGCCTGCCAGCCGGTTAACTGCGCCAGTTTGTCGACAATCGCCGGGCGAGTGCCTGCGGTGATATAGACAATTTTCTTTCTGGCGGTCACGTCCAGCTCTAACGGGCCACCCCAGCCGCCAGTTCCTCGTTCAATTCGAATACGCGTCATGATGCTGCTCCTGCAAGGTGGACTTTCTGCTCAAGTTGGATACCCATCTTTTTCTCAAAGATGGAGGTTGTGAGGTCCGTGACCCAGCCACGAAAGAAGTTGGTGACCACTCCGACCAGCAGATAGCTCACGGCCAGTGGCCCGAGCGGGAGACCTAACGTGGTCAGGCCGCTGGCAATGCCGAGGTAAACGAACAGTTCGCCAGGGTTGATATGCGGGAACAGGCCGTTCATTGAGTGACAGCTGTAAGAGGCGGCTGCGTAATAGCTGGGCTTGTATTTCTCTGGCATGAAGCGGCCCAGACTCAGGGTCATGGGGTTACAAAACACAAACGTGCCAATAAAAGGCAAAATCAGGTAGCGGGACAACGGATTCCCGGCGCAGCGCTGGGCGAAGCGTTCGATTCGCTGCTGGCCGATAAAGTTGATCAGCGCATTCATGATGACCAGCAGGCTGATCAGCAGTGGAAGAATACCGGTGACCATCCCGGTAAACACCTCTCCACCTTTCTGGAACAGCCCGATGAACCACTCTGCTCCATGTGTAATGGTTTCGATCATTGTTCTCTCCTGTAGGGATTTTTAGTTATCTTGCGAATGGGTGACTTATTTTAATCAGATTGAAAGAAATAAAAGTGTTATTTTGATCTCAAAATGAAAGTAAAATATTTTAAGTTGAAAGTTTTTGTGGAAAGGAAAGAATGTACTGACGATCTAACGAGGGGAAGTGATACGTAAATTGTGTGACGGAGCGCGTCAGGCGCTTCCTTGTATGGCGGGGGATGCTTTACCATACTTCTCTCTGGCTGAATCTGTTTAATGGATGTCTCATGTTCAAGCGTCGTTATGTAGCATTACTTCCCCTGTTTGTGTTACTTGCTGCCTGTAGTAGCAAACCGAAACCTCAAGAGCCTCAAACGACAACGGGCACGCCTTCCGGCGGCTTCCTGCTTGAGCCCCAGCACAACGTTATGCAAATGGGCGGCGACTTTGCCAATAACCCAAATGCGCAGCAGTTCATCGATAAGATGGTGAACAAGCATGGTTTTAATCGTCAGCAGTTGCAGGAGATCCTGTCACAGGCGAAGCGCCTGGATTACGTTTTGCGTCTGATGGACAGGCAGGCGCCGACCACGCAGCCGCCGGCCGGACCTAACGGCGCATGGCTACGCTATCGCAAACAGTTCATTACCCCGGATAACGTGCAAAACGGCGTGGCATTCTGGAATCAGTATGAAGATGCGCTCAACCGTGCCTGGCAGGTTTACGGCGTTCCGCCGGAGATCATCGTGGGCATTATTGGCGTGGAAACCCGCTGGGGCCGTGTGATGGGAAAAACGCGCATTCTGGACGCGCTGGCGACGCTGTCGTTTAACTACCCACGTCGTGCGGAGTACTTCTCCGGCGAGCTGGAGACGTTCCTGCTGATGGCGCGTAACGAACAGGATGACCCGTTAGATTTGAAAGGATCCTTTGCTGGCGCGATGGGTTACGGACAGTTCATGCCGTCGTCCTATAAAGAGTACGCGGTAGATTTCAACGGCGACGGCCACATCAACCTGTGGGATCCGGTCGATGCAATCGGTAGCGTGGCGAATTACTTCAAAGCGCACGGTTGGGTGAAGGGCGACGCGGTGGCGGTGATGGCGAACGGTCAGGCGCCGGGACTGGCGAATGGCTTTAAAACGCAGTACAGCCTTTCTCAACTGGCGGCCGCCGGACTCACGCCGCAACAACCGCTGGGCAACCATCAGCAGGTGAGCCTGCTGCGCCTGGATATTGGTACCGGCTACCAGTACTGGTACGGTTTGCCGAACTTCTATGCCATTACCCGCTACAACCACAGCACCCATTACGCGATGGCGGTGTGGCAGTTAGGTCAGGCAGTGGCGCTGGCGCGCGTGCAATAATGGTTTTTACCCAGGGTTGCTTCGGCTTCCCTGGGCCTCACTCGTTTTTTCGGAATCCCCCTCGTAAAATTGTCACCTCATCCCCA
Organism: Citrobacter sp.; assembly: GCF_050252275.1. Taxonomy (NCBI): domain Bacteria; kingdom Pseudomonadati; phylum Pseudomonadota; class Gammaproteobacteria; order Enterobacterales; family Enterobacteriaceae; genus Citrobacter; species Citrobacter sp. The sequence continues at coordinate 3,050 of NZ_JBFWLF010000364.1, forward strand.
TCTCCGTTGGGAAAGTGTTATCTTGTCCGGCATATTTTTTAACTGACAGAGGCTGATATGACTGACAGTGAACTGATGCAGTTAAGTGAACAGGTCGGGCTGGCGCTAAAAGCGCGTGGTGTGACGGTGACCACCGCAGAGTCCTGCACCGGCGGTTGGGTGGCGAAAGCCATTACCGATATTGCTGGCAGCTCCGCCTGGTTTGAGCGCGGTTTTGTCACCTACAGTAATGAAGCAAAATCGCAGATGATCGGCGTGCGGGAAGAGACGCTGGCGCAGCATGGCGCGGTCAGTGAACCGGTAGTGGTTGAGATGGCGATTGGCGCACTGAAAGCGGCACGTGCCGATTTTGCGGTTTCCATCAGCGGGATCGCCGGGCCGGATGGCGGCAGCGAAGAGAAACCGGTCGGCACCGTCTGGTTTGCCTTCGCCAGCGCGCGCGGAGAAGGGATTACCCGCCGGGAATGCTTTCACGGCGACCGTGAGGCGGTGCGTCGGCAAGCCACGGTTTATGCGCTGCAAACCCTGTGGCAACAATTTCTACAAAATACTTGATACTGTATGACTATACAGTATAATTGCGACAACAGTACAGAATCACTATCCGGTTTCAGCCGGCATGACAGGAGTAATTAATGGCTATCGACGAAAACAAACAGAAAGCGTTGGCGGCAGCGCTGGGCCAGATCGAAAAGCAATTCGGTAAAGGCTCCATCATGCGCCTGGGTGAAGACCGTTCTATGGATGTGGAAACGATCTCCACAGGTTCGCTTTCACTGGATATCGCGCTGGGCGCAGGCGGCCTGCCGTTGGGCCGTATCGTCGAAATCTACGGGCCGGAATCATCCGGTAAAACCACACTGACGCTGCAGGTGATTGCCGCGGCGCAGCGCGAAGGTAAAACCTGTGCGTTTATC
>NZ_JBFWLF010000365.1:0-3930 GCF_050252275.1 Citrobacter sp.
CACGACCCCCCAGCACACGCATAGTGTACACCGCGTCTCGCTGGTGAATAACGACGACCTGATCGACAAGCTGAGCATTAAAAATGCCCGGCATGTATTCCGCTGGCCAGCGGCGAATCCCCGGAATGCTGCTGCCCTCTTCCGGTTGCAGACCCACAATAGTGACCGTACGGGCCTGCTCGCGCAGAAAGCGAGAAACCCCGGTGATAGTACCGGTCGTCCCCATGCTGGAAACAAAATGGGTGAGACGTCCGGACGTTTGCCGCCAGATTTCCGGCCCCGTGGTGGTGTAATGCGCGTATGGGTTATCAGGGTTATTGAACTGGTCCAGCAGCTTGCCTTCGCCGCGCTGAGCCATCTCCAGCGCTAAATCGCGCGCCCCTTCCATCCCCTGCTCTTTGGTCACCAGAATCAGCTCGGCACCGTAGGCGCGCATCGCGGCGCGGCGTTCCTGGCTCATGTTGTCCGGCATCAGTAGCTTCATACGATAACCTTTTAGTGCCGCAATCATCGCCAGCGCAATGCCAGTGTTCCCGCTGGTGGCCTCAATTAACACATCACCAGGCGTAATCTCCCCGCGTTTTTCCGCTTCAACAATCATCGATAACGCGGCACGATCTTTCACCGATCCCGCCGGGTTGTTGCCTTCCAGTTTGACCCAAATTTCACTGCCATTATCCGGCGTCAACCGTTGCAACTTCACCAGCGGCGTGTTGCCAATAGTTTGTTCTAATGTGTTCACAATTTCAGTCCACAACCCAGACCTGATAAACCCAGCGCCATCAGGCAAATGTGTATTGCCGGAGGGCGACATAACTGCCTTATCCGGCCTACATAAAAAACGCTCTGAGATTACGCTATTTCTGCGAAAACAACATCATCATGACGTTCAATACGCTGATTGCCGTTATACAAGCGCGCGTTTTGCAGGCCTACAAACAGACGCTCGCCGCGTACCGGAGCATCGTCCCCTTGCATGACCACGGTCAACGGGTCGTGATACCACCCGAGCGGCTGCACGACCAATTGGGTGTAATGACCTTTCGGGCTGGCTTCAATGACCTGAACCGGCAACGGTGAATCCAGACTGGTACGGCGGCTGATATCGACTTCCCATGGACGCAGGAACAGATCGACCGGCCCCTGATACGCAGGCGTATAGCCCAGCGGCCAGCGGTGTGCGCCAACGTGGAACTGCCCACCGCGAATGGTGCCTTGCAGGCGGTTCACTTCACCCATAAATTCCAGTACAAAGCGGGTCGCCGGTTCACGCCAGACCTGATCCGGCGCATCGGCCTGTTCAATATTCCCCTGGCTCATTACCACCACGCGGTCCGCCACTTCAGTGGCCTCTTCCTGATCGTGCGTGACAAAGACGCTGGTGAATTTCAGCTCTTCATGCAGTTGACGCAGCCAGCGGCGCAGCTCTTTACGCACCTGCGCATCAAGGGCACCAAACGGCTCATCCAGCAGCAGAATTTGTGGTTCAACCGCTAACGCGCGGGCCAGCGCGACACGTTGTTTTTGCCCACCTGAAAGCTGCGCCGGGAAGCGATCCGCCAGGTGTGCCAGTTGCACCATCTCCAGCAGTGTCGTCACTTTGGCTTTAATCGCCGCCGCATTGGGACGCTCACGACGCGGCAGGACGCTCAGGCCAAAGGCGATGTTGTCGAACACCGTCATATGGCGGAACAGCGCGTAGTGCTGAAAGACAAATCCCACCTTACGATCGCGCGCATGCAGGCGGCTGACGTCGGTACCATGGAAGCGAATATGTCCGCTGGACTGGTGTTCCAGCCCGGCAATAATGCGCAGCAGTGTGGTTTTACCGGAACCGGACGGCCCCAGCAAGGCAACCATCTGACCTGAAGGAATATCCAGTGAGATATCGTTCAGCACCTGGGTGCGACCAAAAGACTTCTTAATATTGGCAATCTCAATGCTCATGATTTTCCTCCTGTTGCGCGCGTTTTTCCTGATTCTCCAGGCGCCATTGCAACATGCTCTTCAAAAACAGGGTAATAATCGCCATCAGCGTCAATAGCGCCGCAGCGGTAAAAGAGCCGACGCTGTTGTAGTCCTGCTCCAGTAATTCAATCTGTAACGGCAGCGACAGGGTTTCGCCGCGAATTGAGCCGGAAACCACCGACACCGCGCCAAACTCGCCAATCGCACGGGCGTTAGTCAGCACCACGCCATACAGCAGCGCCCAGCGAATGTTCGGCAGCGTCACGCGACGGAACATCTGCCAGCCGGATGCGCCCAGCAAAATCGCCGCCTCATCTTCCTGACTGCCCTGACTGAGCATCACCGGCACCAGTTCACGTACCACAAACGGACAGGTGACGAAGATGGTCACCAGCACCATCCCCGGCCAGGAGAACATAATTTGCAGATTATGCTCGTCCAGCCAGCCGCCCAACGGGCCGTTGGAACCGTAAAACAGCAGATACACCAGCCCCGCCACCACCGGCGAGACGGCAAAAGGAATATCCAGCAGCGTCAGCAGCAACTGGCGGCCCGGAAAGTTAAAACGGGTCACCAGCCAGGCCAGCAGAACGCCAAACACCAGGTTCACCGGCACCGCAATCAGGGCGATCAACACCGTCAGCCAGATGGCATGCAGCATATCCGGATCGGCCAGATTCTGTAGCACGGGCAACACCCCTTTGCTGAACGCCTGGACGAAAATGGTGATCATCGGCACCAACAGGATGAACACCGACACCAGCATGCCGGTGCCAATCAGAAACCATTTTCCCCAGTTGATGCGGGGGGCGTCATAACGCTTCAATTGAGTAACTTCCGCCATTAGTGACCTACCACACGTCGGCCAAAGCGACTTTGCAGGGTGTTAATTGAAAACAGCAGCAATAACGATGCCGCGAGGATCACCGAGGCAACCGCGCTGGCGGCAGGGTAATCAAACTCCTGCAAACGAATAAAAATCATCAGCGAGGTGACTTCCGTTTTCCAGGCAATGTTACCGGCGATGAAAATCACTGCGCCGAACTCGCCAAGGCTGCGGGTAAACGACAGCGCGACACCGGCCACCAGCGCAGGTGACAGTTCCGGCAGGACCACCTTGCGAAAGCTTTGCAGCCGCGTGGCGCCCAGGGTTTCCGCCGCTTCTTCATATTCCGGGCCTAACTCTTCGAGTACCGGTTGCACGGTACGCACCACGAACGGAATACTGGTGAACGCCATCGCCACCGCAATGCCAAGCCAGGTGTATGTCACCTTGATATCAAATTTTGCCAGCCATTCGCCGTAGAAACCGTTAACGGAAAACAGCGAAGCCAGCGTCAGACCGGCAACTGCCGTCGGCAGCGCAAACGGCAGATCCATCAGCGCGTCCAGCAACGTCCGGCCCGGAAAACGGTAACGGGTTAAGATCCACGCCATCAGCAGGCCAAACACACCGTTAAAAATCGACGCCACAAACGCCGACAGTAGCGTCACTTTATAGGCAGCAACCACCTGCGGATTGGTAATCACATCCCAGTATTGCGCCCAGCTCATCTGTGCCAGTTGCATCACTAACGCACTGAGCGGCAGCAGCAAAATCAGGCAAACGAACAGCAGGCTGGTGCCCAGGCTTAAAGTAAAGCCAGGCAGTACGCGTCGGGAGGAGACTGCAAACATTACTTACGCCCCGCCGCCAGCAGTTTGTCCAGTTCGCCACCGCTGGTGAAATGGGTTTTCATCACCTCAGGCCAGGAGCCAAATTTCTCTTCCACGCGGAACAGTTCGGTCTGTGGGAATTTATCTTTCAGCTTGTCCATCACCTCCGGGTTGTTCACGCGGTAGTAGTAGTCCGTGATGATGGTTTGCGCCTGCGGGCTGTACAGCCAGTTCAGATAGGCTTTCGCCGCTTTCTCGGTGCCATTGGCCTGCACATTTTTATCCACCCAGGCAACCGGGAACTCA
>NZ_JBFWLF010000366.1:0-3892 GCF_050252275.1 Citrobacter sp.
ATGCACCCATTACCGAGAGCACTGTCCAGATGAGGTATTTCCCTGATTTATTCATGGTTGTTATCCGTTTGCGTGTTCCAGAGAAGAGAGATGTTACATTTTGTTTCTATAACATCTTTTCTGGTTTTAACAACCTGACAACCCAATAAACCTGAAGTATCACCGACTATTTACATTGCATTGTTAACTGGATCACTCCATTCACCCGTTAACGCTGCAATCACATAACATTAAGCGTGCTCAGCCCAACACTGCGGTTCCCAGTCGGCAAGTACAGCAACGCCGCCCTTGCTCATCAAACACCACGATTTCCCAGCTCTGGCTTTGACGCCCCAGATGCAGCGGCTGGCAGACACCGCGCACCTTACCCTGCGAAACCGCCCGGTGATGAGTGGCATTCAGTTCTGTCCCAACCACGCATTGCCCGTCGCGGGTCATCAGATAACCCGCCATTGAACCTAACGTTTCGGCCAGCGCCGCTGAGGCTCCGCCGTGCAGTAAACCAAAGGGCTGGTGTGTGCGGGTATCCACCGGCATTTCGGCTTCCAGCACGTCGTCACCAAGTCGGGTATAGATAATGCCCAGATGCGCCACCATCGTGTTCTGACTGGTGGCGTTCAGTTCATCAAGCGTGAAATGACGTTTCCAGATCATCGTTACGCTCCCAGCGTGGAGCCGCCGTCCACCACGATGTCCTGCAGCGTAATATGGCTGGCCAGATCGGAGGCAAGGAACAGAATGGTGTTAGCGATCTCCTGCGGTCGGGCAATTTTGCCTAAGGGAATACCGAGCTTAAACTGCTCACCAAAGCCGCGAATGCGCTGCTGTTCCGCATCATCACTGACCCACAGCGTGCGCTGCATGTCAGTATCCGTTGATCCTGGCGACACCAGATTACAGCGCACTCCGCTGCCCGCCAGTTCCAGCCCGACGGTCAGCGCCAGACTTTTCAGCGCCGCCTTCGACGCCCCATAGGCGCTCATGCCTATACGTGGCGTATGCGCGGCGTCTGAAGCCACGGTCACTATCGCCCCACCCCGCTGATGGCGAAACTGCGCCATCGTCTGCTGGAACAGATTAAAAGCACCACCAACGTTAACTGCAAACGTCTGCTGCCAGTCGTGCGGACTCAGCGCGTCGGTCGCGCCCATGCGTAAAATTCCGGCAGCATTCACCAGCACGTCCAGCCGGTCGGTTTGCACCAACAGGCGCTGACAAACCTCAGCTACCTGTCCGGCATCCGCCACATCCATCACTTCGGTAACAAACGGGTAATCCTGCAAAGTGAACTCACGATCAAAGCCCGTGACCTGTGCTCCAGCCTCAACAAACGCCAGCGCCGTGGCATAACCAATGCCTTTACCTGCGCCGGTGACCCACACCGTTTTGCCGTGAAAATCGAATCCAGCCATCAGCGCACCTCGCGAGAGAGTAGCGCCCACCAGGCATCAATGGTCGGGTTTTTCGCCAGCATCACGAAGTCGATATCACCATGCACTTTCCGCCAGCGTGCTGCCAGCGCCATCATCCGTACCGAGTCGAGACCGTAATCGATCAGGTTCTCGTCATCCATCGGTTCATCGGACTCATCGAGCAGCGGTAAAATCAGCGCGCGCAGTTCATCTTTGCTGGTTGGTACCGGCGCGGGCAACAACTCCTGAGTCATTACGACGCGACCTGAACGTCCCGCAACATACTTCAGCGACATCAGGTGCTCTTCACGGCTAAAGTCGGCCAGCGCGTCCGCTACCATGAACGGCTTGATATCGCGCATAAAAGCATCCGTCGCGGTGGTCATGCAACCAATGTGCGCATATACCCCGGTGATAATCAGCTGATCGCGACCGGTTTCTTTCAGCATCAGTTCCAGCGGAGAACGGTGAAACGCGCTGTAACGCCATTTCACCAGTACATTATCGGCTTCATCCGGCGCCAACGCGGCAACCACTTTTTGCTGCTCTGGTGAGCGTGTCAGTCCCGGCCCCCACATGTCGTTAAGCAGGGCACGATCTTCATCGCTCTGCTCCTTCGGCTGTGCGGTGTAATAAACCGGAATATTATGGGCTTTACAGTAGTTGCGCAGCGCGGCGATATTGGCGATCACCTGTTCCATCATCGGACAGTTTTCACCCCAGAAGCTGACGAAGTAGTCCTGCATATCGTGGATCAGCAGCGCTGCACGGTCCGGCTCGAACGTCCAGTTGACCTTATTGACCGGAATATCGAGCGCGGTCGGCAGCGCGTAAGCCTGCAGTTTAGGAATTGCCATTGCGTGTTCTCCTTCAGGCCGAACGTGTTGCCAGCCACTGACGTAATTGTTTTTTATCGACTTTACCCACCGGGGTCAGAGGCAGCGCCTCAACGGTTTCCACCCGGTCCGGTAACTTGAATTCAGCGACGCCCTGCTCGCGCAGAAAGCGGCGCACCTGTACCGCGCGCAGCGGTTCTTTCACCACCAGATACGCGCAGCTTTTCTCCCCCAGCAGCTCGTCTTCCATACTGACCAGCGCCGCATGAATCACCGCCTGATGACGCAGTAACAGGTTTTCGATCTCTTCCGCGGCGATCTTCTCGCCGCCACGGTTAATCTGATCTTTCTCTCGTCCCTGAACGGTGATGTAGCCATCCTCGTCGATGGCGATCAGATCGCCTGAGCAGTAAAAGCCGTTGGCGTCAAATGCGCTGGCGTTATGCTGCGGGCTTTTGTAATAACCGCGGAAGGTATAGGGACCACGCGTCATTAGCCGTCCCGTTTCCCCTTGTGGCAGCGGGTTGCCGTCAGCATCTGCCACCCACACTTCATCATCCGGACACATCGGACGCCCCTGGGTATTGATTACCCGCTCCGGGCTGTCGTCGAGACGGGTATAGTTCACTAAACCTTCCGCCATGCCGAAAACCTGCTGCAACTGGCAGCCGATTTCGGCTGGGATCCGCGCCGCCAGGGATGCGGAGAGGCACGCACCGCCAACCTGTAACAGCTTCAGCGAAGCCAGTTGCGCATTGCTGCCCCATTCATTAATCGCCTGTAACCACAGGCTGACCGCTGGCGGCACCAGCGCCGTCGCGTTGATCTGATGTTTTTCAATCAGCGGGAAGCACAGCGTGGCGCTCGGGTCCGCGGCCAGTACGACCGTTCCCCCCGCCAGAAATACGCCCAGCGATCCGGGTGAACTCATGGCGTAGTTATGCGCAGCAGGGATGGCGCATAAAAAACGCGTATCGGCGGTGAAGTGACAGATTTCATTACTACGACGCACGCTGTAGTAATAGTCGTTGTGGGTTCGCGGGATCAGCTTCGGCGTCCCGGTCGTGCCGCCAGAGAGCTGGAAGTACGCCACCTCATCCGCAGGCGATGGCGTAGCGGTAAACGCGTCTGCCGGCTGGTTTATCGCCGCTTGCAGGCAGTGCTCGCCGCTGTCATTGAGCAGATGCACCACGCGAATAGAATTATGCTGAGCAATAAACGTATTCAGAAAATCATTGTCGGCAAACAGCGCGTGCTGACGATCGGCAATCAGCAGCGCGGGCTCGATTTGCTCCGCATACGCAGTAATCTCAGTACGCTGATGGCTGAACAGCGCAAGCACGGGCGCGACGCCAAGCTTCAGCAGCGCAAAGAACGTGATATACAACTCCGCCACGTTGCCCAGTTGTACCAGCGCGGTTTCGCCGGATTTGATCCCCTGACGGCGCAGCGTACAGGCGAGGTTATCCACCGCCTGGTTCAGTTCACGATAGCTCAACTGGCGCTCACCCTCGATGACCGCCGTATGGTCGCTTTCTGCATGGCGGGTCAAAATATCCGTCAGCGGCAGATCCTGCCAGTAGCCCTTTTCGCGGTACCGACGGGCAAATTCGTCAGGCCACCGGGTGAAAGGAATGCTCATCA
>NZ_JBFWLF010000367.1:0-3884 GCF_050252275.1 Citrobacter sp.
AGCGGTGCGCCTTTTTTCACCTTATCACCCACGGTGAGCGGCCAGACTTTCTCGACAAATCCGGCGGCACGCGCCTGCATAATGACAAACTGATACTCGTTATAGCTGACGTTGGCCGGGAACGTCTGGGCAAAAGTGAGGGGTCCGCGACGCACAGCCTCAGTTTTCACACCGAGGTTTTGCGTTTGCGTCGGATCGATACGGACGCCCGGCGCAGTAGCGCTGGCAGACTCTTCATCGGCATATTTCGGCACCAGATCCATATCCATAAAGGGCGATTTGCCGGGTTTATCGAAGCGGGTATTCGGGTACATCGGGTCGTACCAGAACAGCACCTTGCGGGCTTCTTTTTCCGTGACTGGCGGTGTATTCGCCGACGGGTGCGCCGCGGCGAAATACGCGTAGCCGCCCACGGCGATAATGCCGCCCGCCATCATGCTGCCGATAATCAGCGCGATATTTTTCATGAGGTCATGCTCAACGTTAAAATAAGAGAGAATTACTGGCTTTTAATATCCTGCAATAAAGAGAGATTGCCCTGCTGGATAAATGTAAACGCCACGTTGTCACCGGGTTTAATATCGTTGAGCTGCGTTTGCGGTGTGATGGTAAAACGCATGGTCATTGCCGGCCAGTTCAGCGCGGGGATCGGCCCATGTTCAATGGTGACTTTTTTGCTTTGCGTATCAACGCTTTTTACTACGCCAGTGGCGCTGATCGCCGGGCTTTGTTCGGCGGCAGGCATGGCGCTCATCATATCGCCGTGATGGTGTTCATTGGCCTGAGCGTTAATTGCCAGCGTAGAGAAAATGGCGAATACCACCGCTTTACATACTGTGTTCATGTCAATCTCCTGTGATGTGTTTCGGTTTATTCCAGCCAACCACCGCCAAGCGCGGTATAGAGCGTAATTTCGTTAACCTGTCGGGCGTAATTAAGGTCAAGCAGGGTTTGTTGCGTCGTAAATAGCGAACGTTCAGCGTCCAGCACGTTGATATAGCTCACCGCTCCGTTGCGATAGAGCGTTCTCGCACGCTGAAGCGTGATTTGTAGCGAAGTCAGGTATCGCTGCTGACCGCGAATCTGATCGGTAAGGCTCTGGCGTAGCGCCAGCGCGTCGGCAACCTCTTTGAACGCGTTCTGGATCTTCTGCTCATAATTGACCACCGACTGCTGCTGGCGGATCTCAGCCAGATCGAGGTTGGCCTGATTACGTCCGGCGTTGAAGATCGGTAACTCCACTTTCGGAATGAAATTCCACATCCCGCTTGCCGCCGAGAACAGACTGGAGAGATCGCTGCTGCTGCCGGAGATCCCGCTGGTCAGCGTGATGGAGGGAAAAAACGCCGCCCGTGCCGCGCCGATATTGGCGTTTGCCGCCATCAGCGCGTGTTCGGCTTCCATGATGTCCGGACGCTGCAACAGGATTTGTGATGACAGCGATGGCGGTAACGTCACGCCGTTGATATCGCCGACATTCTGTCGCGCATCGTCCGGCAGCTTAGCGTAGCTCCCCAGTAACAGCTGCAACGCGTTATTCGCCTGCGCCAGTTCCCCCTGACGTTTCGCAATATCGCTGCGGGTACTTTCAATCACGCCACGCGCCTGTTCCAGCGCCAGCACGTTGGTACTGCCGGTGACCAGTTGTTTTTCCACCAGCGCATATGCACGCTCATAATTGCTCAGCGTTTCTTGTGCCACCTGAAGCTGCGCGAAGGCCAGACGCTGATTGAACCAGCTCTGTGCAACGTTGGACACCAACAGGATATGCACCGCCCGGCGCGCCTCTTCGCTGGCGAAAAAGGTCTGTCGATCGGCTTCGCTCATATTTTTCAGCCGACCAAAGAAATCCAGATCAACGCTCAGGTTCAGCCCGGCCTCATATTCACGCGTACTGCGGGTGTCACCTTTCAGTTTCCCGCTCCAGTTTCCGCTGCTTTCAGCATTCAACTGCGGATAGCGATCGGCATCAGTCACCCGATATTGCGCCCTCGCCTCCTGTACTTTCAGCGTCGCCATACGTAAATCGCGATTGTTACGCAGCGCCTCGTCAATCAGCACTTTCACCTGCGGATCGACAAAAAACTGCCGCCAGCCGCTGTCCTGATAGCCTGTCGGTGATGTCACCAGTTGGTTCTGACTGAGAGAAAACTGCTGCGGTACCGGAAGCGCCGGGCGCTGATAGTCCGGGGCGAGTGAACATCCTGCCAGCAGTAACGCCATTGAGAGCGTGAGACGCTTAAAATTACGCATAAGCCTGATTTTCATGTGGGTTGATATCAGCCACTTTACCTGGCGCTCTCTGTTCAACCCGTGACAGCAAAATGACAAAGCTGTCATTTTCCCAGAATGCGATTGCTATCCGATCTGGCTTCTCTAGAATTGAGAGGCCCCATGACCGTCGCGTGGCGAAGGAGAATGTGTTGAAAATTTTGATCGTCGAAGATGAGAAAAAAACCGGTGAATACCTGACCAAAGGACTGACGGAAGCGGGCTTTGTTGTCGATCTTGCTGACAACGGTCTGAACGGCTATCACCTGGCGATGACCGGTGATTACGACCTGCTCGTTCTTGATATCATGCTGCCCGACGTCAACGGCTGGGATATCGTCCGGATGCTGCGTGCCGCGAATAAAGGCATGCCGATTCTGCTGCTTACCGCGTTGGGAACCATTGAACATCGGGTAAAAGGGCTGGAATTAGGGGCGGATGATTATCTGGTTAAGCCGTTTGCCTTTGCCGAACTGCTGGCGCGCGTCAGAACCCTGCTACGCCGGGGGGCGGCGGTAATCGTCGAAAGCCAGTTTCAGGTGGCCGATCTGATCGTTGACCTGGTGAGCCGCAAAGTGAGTCGTAGCGGTACCCGCATCACGCTCACCAGCAAAGAATTTACCCTGCTGGAGTTTTTCCTGCGCCACCAGGGAGAAGTATTACCCCGCTCGCTGATTGCCTCTCAGGTGTGGGACATGAATTTTGACAGCGATACCAACGCCATTGACGTGGCCGTGAAGCGCCTGCGCGGCAAAATTGATAACGACTTTGAGCCTAAGCTGATTCAGACCGTGCGTGGCGTGGGATATGTGCTTGAGGTGCCGGATGGTCAGTAAGCGGTTATCCCGCCCTTTTTCGCTGGCGACGCGCCTGACCTTTTTTATCAGCCTCGTGACCATTGCCTCCTTTTTTGCCTTTGCCTGGATCATGATTCAGTCGGTAAAAGTGCATTTTGCCGAACAGGACATCAACGATTTAAGCGAAATCAGCGCCACCCTCGAACGTATCCTTAGCCCCTCCGACGAGCCAGAATCCCGCCGTCTGGAGATCCTGAAAAACGTGGTAGCCGGTTACTCAAACGTCATTATTTCGCTGGAAGATGCTAACCAGCAGGCGCTCTTTCATTCCCCTCATATGCCGGATATCCGCCAGTTTCTTGCCCGCGCCACGGTGGATAAAACCGTTCCGGGCGGCAACGTCTATTTGATTAATGGTCCGTCGATGCAGATGGCAAGCCACGGCACCCATTCCAGCTGGCGCATGATCCGCCTGCCGGTCGGGCCGCTGATCGACGGAAAACCGGCCTATACCCTGTATCTGGCGCTGTCGATCGATTTTCACCTGCATTACATTAACGATTTGAAAAACAAGCTCATCATGACCGCCTCGATCATCAGCATGTTGATCATTTTTATCGTGCTGTTTGCCGTTTATAAAGGCCACGAACCGATCCGCAGCGTCAGCCGACAGATTCGGAACATCACCTCGAAAGATCTCGACGTCCGACTGGATCCCCGGTCGGTGCCTATTGAATTGGAACGGCTGGTGCTCTCGTTTAATCACATGATCGAGCGTATCGAAGACGTTTTTACCCGCCAGTCCAATTTTTCAGC
>NZ_JBFWLF010000368.1:0-3850 GCF_050252275.1 Citrobacter sp.
GGCGGACGCATTTCGTCGATTTTGCTCAACGTGCCCGGCGATGCGGCGGCAATTATGACCGCGCTGGACGGCTACCCGATGGCGCAACAGGGGCGCGGCGGCGTCGCGCTCTCTATTTCAGCGGTCAGCTCCTTCTTTGGCTCACTGATCGCCATCGGCGGAATCATTCTGTTCGCCCCCTTACTGGCGCAATGGTCGCTGGCGTTTGGTCCGGCAGAGTACTTCGCGCTCATGGTTTTTGCGATTGCCTGTCTTGGCAGCATGATGGCGCAAAATCCGCTGAAATCGTTTCTGGCGGCGCTGATTGGTCTGGGACTGGCGACCGTCGGCGTTGACGCCAACACCGGGGTGTATCGCTTTACCTTTGACAGCGTGCATCTTTCTGACGGCGTGCAGTTTATCGTCGTGGTGATCGGCCTGTTCTCGGTTTCTGAAATCCTGCTGATGCTGGAACATACCAGCAGCGGGCAGAAACTGGTACGCAAAACAGGGCGCATGCTGTTCAACGCCAAAGAAGGCGCGCAGTGCGTCGGCGCGACGCTGCGCTCGTCGGTGATTGGCTTCTTCGTCGGCGTGCTGCCGGGCGCGGGTGCCACCATCGCCAGCGCCATCACCTACATGACCGAGAAAAAAATCAGCGGCAACAGCGACAGCTTCGGCAAAGGCGATATTCGTGGGGTTGCCGCACCAGAAGCGGCGAATAACGCGTCGGCCTGCGGCTCATTTATTCCGATGCTGACGCTGGGCGTGCCGGGTTCCGGCACCACGGCGGTGATGATGGGTGCCCTAACCCTGTACAACATCACGCCGGGACCGGCGATGTTTACCGAACAACCGGATATCGTCTGGGGATTGATTGCGGCTCTGCTGATTGCCAACGTGATGCTGCTGGTGATGAACATTCCGCTGATCGGCCTGTTCACCCGGATGCTGACCATCCCACTGTGGTTCCTGGTACCGGCTATCGCGGCGGTTTCCGCAGTCGGCGTGTACGCCGTACACAGTACAACCTTCGATCTGGTGCTGATGGTCGCGCTCGGCGTGCTGGGCTACGTTCTGCGCAAAATGCACTTCCCAATGTCACCACTGATCTTAGGCTTTGTGCTGGGCGAAATGCTCGAACAAAACCTGCGCCGTGCGTTGTCGATCAGTAACGGCAATATGGCGATTCTGTGGGAAAGTAGCGTCACCAAAGTGTTGCTGGTGATGGCGGTGGCAGTCATTGTGATCCCGCCGCTGTTACGGATCCTCCGTAAGCGCCACACCAAACCGCAGGTGGATGTCGGGTAATGCCTCGCCGGATGGCGCTTCGCTTATCCGGCCTACCCTCAACCCAGGCCGCATAAAACACGCCGCGTTGTCATCCGGCAACAGTCTCAATTCTTAACATTCCTTCCGATAACCGCCTCAATCCGTTCCTTCATATAGGGAAAGAACGGATTCGAGGTGACACGCATTAACGTATCCAGCCCCACCAGCAGCGTGGAGGTCTCTCCGCGCAGCGCAATCGTGCCAATGCTCAGCCCATAGCGATTCAACACATCCGGCTTCAACCCATACAACGAATCGGTCAGTGGAAAGGGCACCGCCACATGCGACAACGAATACATCTCCTGCGGCCAGGCCTCCTGTAACGGCTGAACCTGCACATCACGCGTTCCGGCGAGGGTGTCACGCGCCACCACGGCCAGCGTTTCTGCCGTGGCATTAGTGACCACCGTTGTGCGGTAAGCTCGCGGTACGGAGGGCAGCAACGTCGCGGCGGCGGTATAAGAAGATGTCCGCAGCAGAGGGCGCAGGTTAGCCGCCTGATTGATATCAAACAGCACCAGTTCGCTGCCGTTAGGTCCCAGATAGCGATACAACGACTCCACTACCGCCTGGGTGCTGACGGTGGAATCCATTACCGACTGGAAGGTCAGCACCGGCGGCAGATCGTGAAGTCGCATAGTCTGCGCATCCTGCACAATTTGCTGCTGTAGCGCTTTGGTCAGCAGATAAGACTGCCGCGCCGCATTGACAGGAAACGAATTGTATTTGAAGGGGTTAAATTCTGGCGTGACGTTGAGCCACGCGGCTTTGGCAAACGCGGGAAACAGCGCCGGTAACCCCGCCAGCCCGGCAAAACGGGCGAATGACGTGACGCCAATCATCGGTGACAGCAGTACCACCTGACGCGGACGTCGCAGCGTGGCGTCGTCCAGACTGTCCAGCGTGTATTTCAGCGCCAGCGCGCCGCCGTTAGAGTACCCCACCAGATGCAGCGGCACCTCGTTACCCGCCAGTCTCGTCGCCTCACGCACCGCCAGACGTGTCGCGGCCAGCCACGCTTCCCAGTCGACCGCCGTTAACGCGCCTGGCGCGGTGCCGTGTCCGGGCAGGCGTGGCACCACGGCGATAAATCCCTGCTGCTGGTAGATCCGGGCGATATCTTTCAGGCTGTAGGGCGAGTCGGTCAGGCCGTGGAGCATCACGGCAACGCCGCGCGGTTTGCCTTGCGGCATCAACACGAATGAGCGGTTCCAGTTGGGGGTAAATTGCGCCGGAGCAACCCGACTGCCCGACCAGAAACGGTTGATCGGCGTCTGCTCATCCGGGCTCAGCGTATCGCCCACCTGTTTTTGTAGATCGGCAAACAGCGCCGCTTCCCGTACCTGATACTGCGCAAAGGTGGCGTTATCCAGCGCCGCCGCGCTCATTTCATTCCCGTGCCAGGTATGCCAGGAATGAAGATCAGGCCCACTCTCTGTCTGATACACCCGCACGCCGAGAAAAATAATCAGTACCACCAGCAGCGTCAGCACCACGTGTTTGATCAGCGCCAACAGGCCGGAACTGACCCACTTCACCCGACGGAAGAGGTTTTTAAGCAACATGTTTATCCCGAACCTCGCTCATCAGACACACCGCAACCGGCGTTAGTGTAGGCTAACCGGCGGTTTCCTCAACCTTTTCCGCCCTTTTCTCCCGATACGCATGCATTTATCCCTGCATTTAATAATGTTAAATATTTGTTGCTTTTGATCACAAAAAAGAAACAAAAAGTTCATTTTGTGCGCGTTTTCTAAAAATGTAGATATTTTTAATTTATGGCTACGAAATGAGCTTCGCCATGTCTCCCTGACCATCTACTGAGAGGATCGATTCTGATGAATGCACTGACTGCCGTTAAACCAAACGCTGAAGATCCAGGCCAGCCTGGCAACGGATTTACGCTGAAACCGTCAGCCCAATCCCCACGTCTGCTGGAGCTGACCTTTTCCGCCCGGACAACAGAACACTTTCTTCGGCAGGTCGCACAATGGCCGGTGCAGGCACTGGAATACAAATCGTTCCTGCGCTTCAAAGTGGGCAAGATCCTTGACGATCTGTGCGACAACCAGCTGCAGCCGCTGCTGCTGAAAACGCTGCTGGATCGCGCAAAGGGCGCGTTGCTGATCAACGCAGAAGGCATCGATAACGTGGCGCAGGCTGACGATATGGTCAAACTGGCAACCGCGGTGGCCCATCTGGTTGGACGCTCCAACTTTGATGCCATGAGCGGTCAGTATTATGCGCGCTTTGTGGTAAAAAACGTCGATAACTCAGACAGCTATCTGCGTCAGCCACACCGCGTAATGGAGTTGCATAACGACGGCACCTACGTCGAAGAGATCACCGATTACGTGCTGATGATGAAAATCGACGAGCAAAACATGACCGGCGGCAACTCGCTGCTGCTGCATCTTGACGACTGGGAACATCTTGACGAGTACTTCAGCCACCCACTGGCGCGCCGTCCGATGCGCTTCGCTGCGCCGCCCAGCAAGAACGTCAGTCATGATGTGTACCACCCGGTATTTGACGTCGA
>NZ_JBFWLF010000369.1:0-3839 GCF_050252275.1 Citrobacter sp.
ATCTAAGATAACAAATCTACGCTGCAGGAACTGGCCGATCGCTACGGTGTTTCCGCAGAACGTGTGCGTCAGCTTGAAAAGAACGCCATGAAAAAACTTCGCGCCGCTATCGAAGCGTAACTCCCGCGAAGTCCCCGCTAAAACCCTGGATAACTGTCCGGGGTTTTTGTTTTTTTAGCGCCTGATCTGGCGAATTCCTCCCCCCTGGCAAACACTTACCGATGGGTTGTGCGCATCTTAGGGGAAGAAAATGAAGAATAACGAACTGAATGAACGGCGTTTGCAGGCGACGCCGCGCGGGATCGGCGTGATGTGTGGCTTTTACGCTGAGAGGGCGGAAAACGCAACATTGTGGGATGTGGAAGGCCGTGAGGTGATCGATTTTGCCGCTGGTATTGCGGTGCTGAATACTGGGCATCGTCACCCAAAAATCATCGCCGCCATCGAAAAACAGCTCCAGTCTTTTACTCATACCGCTTATCAGATTGTTCCCTACGAAAGCTATGTCAGACTGGCGGAACGTATCAATAAACGTGTGCCGATTGACGGGCCGGTGAAGACGGCATTCTTCTCCACCGGGGCAGAAGCGGTGGAAAACGCAGTGAAGATTGCCCGCGCATATACCAAACGACCCGGGCTCATTACCTTTGGCGGCGCTTTCCACGGGCGGACTTTCATGACGATGGCGCTGACCGGTAAAGTGGCACCTTACAAAATCGGTTTTGGCCCGTTCCCTGGTTCGGTTTATCACGCTCAGTACCCTAATGCGTTACACGGTGTGAGCACCGTCGATGCGCTGCAAAGTCTGGAGCGCATTTTTAAAGCTGATATCGCGCCAGATCAGGTTGCCGCCATCATTCTTGAACCGGTTCAGGGCGAAGGGGGTTTTAATATTGCGCCAACGGCGTTCATGCAGGCGCTGCGCGCGTTGTGCGATACCCACGGTATCTTGTTGATCGCCGATGAGGTGCAAACCGGCTTTGCCCGTACCGGCAAACTGTTTGCGATGGAGCATCATGGCGTACAGCCTGATCTGATGACGATGGCGAAAAGCCTGGCAGGCGGTATGCCGCTCTCTGCGGTCGCTGGCCGTGCCGAAGTGATGGATGCCCCTGCGCCTGGCGGTCTGGGGGGAACCTATGCCGGTAACCCGCTGGCGGTTGCTGCGGCACACGCGGTGCTGGATGTGATTGATGAAGAACAGCTCTGCGCCCGCGCTGCTACGTTGGGCACGACGCTGGTCGAGGCGTTGAACCAGGCAAAAGCGGAGTGCCCGTTTATTGCCGATATTCGCGCGCAGGGGTCGATGGTGGCGGTAGAATTCAACGATCCGCACAGCGGAAAACCTTCCCCAGAATTCACGCGCCAGGTGCAGGATCGCGCCTTGCAGGAAGGACTTCTGCTACTGAGTTGCGGCGTGTATGGCAACGTCATCCGTTTTCTTTATCCGCTCACCATCCCTGACGCGCAATTTCGTCAGGCGCTCGGCATTATCACCCACACGCTGACACGATAAACCTGTGCCGTCCATCACCGGGCGGCACGACGCTATGTCGTTCACTTATTATTTGAATATGAAATTAGCTATTCCAAAACTATAAAAATGGGGTATGTTTTAGCAGAGTGTGCTGAAAATGCGCGAGCTGCACACCTATAATCGAAATAAAGCGCTACACAACAACATCACAATAGTCGTAATAACCATAAGAATGGGGAAGGTCAGGATGAATATGAAGGGTAAAGCGTTACTGGCAGGATGTATCGCGTTGGCATTCAGCACAATGGCTCAGGCCGATATTAAAGTCGCTGTTGTCGGTGCGATGTCCGGTCCGGTAGCCCAGTACGGCGACCAGGAGTTTACTGGCGCAGAACAAGCGGTTGCAGACATTAATGCCAAAGGCGGAATCAAAGGCGAAAAACTGCAGATCGTTAAATATGATGATGCCTGTGACCCGAAACAAGCGGTCGCAGTCGCCAACAAAGTGATTAATGACGGCATCAAATACGTTATCGGCCACCTGTGCTCCTCTTCCACTCAGCCCGCGTCTGACATCTACGAAGACGAAGGCATTCTGATGATCACCCCGGCGGCAACGGCACCGGAGCTGACCTCTCGCGGCTACAAGCTGGTGCTGCGCACCACGGGCCTGGACTCAGACCAGGGTCCGACCGCCGCGAAATACATTCTGGAAAAAGTGAAGCCGCAGCGCATCGCGATCGTTCACGACAAACAACAGTACGGTGAAGGTCTGGCGCGTGCCGTGCAGGAAAATCTGAAGAAGGGCAACGCTAACGTGGTGTTCTTTGACGGTATCACCGCCGGTGAGAAAGACTTCTCCACGCTGGTGGCGCGTCTGAAGAAAGAGAATATCGACTTCGTTTACTACGGCGGTTATCACCCGGAAATGGGGCAGATCCTGCGTCAGGCACGTGCTGCAGGTCTGAAAACGCAGTTCATGGGTCCTGAAGGGGTAGCCAACGTTTCCCTGTCTAACATCGCCGGTGAATCGGCCGAAGGTCTGCTGGTGACCAAACCGAAGAACTACGACCAGGTACCTGCGAACAAACCTATCGTTGATGCGATCAAGGCGAAAAAACAAGATCCGAGCGGGGCGTTCGTGTGGACCACCTACGCCGCGCTGCAATCTTTACAGGCGGGCCTGAACCAGTCAGCCGATCCGGCTGAAATCGCCACCTGGCTGAAAGCGAACTCCGTGGATACCGTCATGGGACCGCTGTCGTGGGATGAGAAGGGTGACTTGAAAGGCTTTGAATTCGGCGTCTTCGACTGGCATGCCAACGGCACGGCGACCGACGCGAAGTAATTTCCACGGCGCCTTTGCGCATTGCAGGTGCATTGGCTGTGTTATTCAACCCCGGTCACTTACGTCGGTAAGCTTCCGGGGATGTCATCCCTTGCCGCCTTCCTGCAACACGAAATTCTTGGGAAAAGGCAGCAGAGAATATAGCCAGCCGGGTAAGGCGAAGCCGCCACCCGGCTTTTTTAACGTTTTTCCCAGCCGTGTTGCTGTGCGGTGAAGCCCAGTACCTGCATAAACGCCGCCATGACGCCCCGGTCTTCCACGCCGACATCCGCCATCCACCAGGAGGAGACGTTCGGATTATCATGGATCACTTCTTCCACCAGATATTTTCCTACCCCCCGACGCCGCGTGACGTCACGGATGCGCAGCGAATCCAGCGCGCCCTGAGTGCCGCTCAGGGTGACCCTTACGGCGCCTAACAACCGCTCATTAAATCGTGCCGCGTAGATCCGGTGCGTTTCATCTACGCTTAAAGAGGCGGCGGAATACTCCGGCCAGATTTTGCCCAGGTCGATCAGATCCTGATCGCTAAAGTATTCTAAACGAATGATGGTCAGCTTCATCGACAGCATGTCCAAATCACAAAAGAGAGTGCAAGTGTACCGAAATAATTCAACCGGACGCTTTCTCTTTTTTAAATCATTTGGCAGGTGATTAATTTTATGACGGTCAGAACCTCAGTTCGAAACATCAGAGAATGAAAAACAGGCAGGATAATACCCTGGAAGGTAGTGTTTTATTCGGCTCATTGTCCCGTTATTTTATGCTGACAAGTGTGCTTTTTTTTGTTTATCTATGGTGAAAAGCAGAATATTATCTGTTCTTAATAGACTGAAAAATAGAGGTTTTACGCTGTGTTTGCGGAAAATACTGCGCTAAACCATTAATCAGACTGGTAAAAATAGTGTAGTGCAAAAAAAAGCACAGTCTGCTTTTTAACCATATAAATAGAAAATAAGTACATCACGAATGGGGATTCAGTAAATGAAACGGAATGCGAAAACGGTCATCGCA
>NZ_JBFWLF010000370.1:0-3757 GCF_050252275.1 Citrobacter sp.
TCGGTAAGCGTATGAATGGCCGGATACGATGCAAGTACCGTATCCGGCCTGCCGCTTACTTGTTCTGATAATCCTTCAGGATCTGCCGACCTGCGACATAAATCATGATCTCATCCGTCCCGCCGCCAATCCGTTCACAACGGACATCGCGCCAGAATCGTGAAACACGCGCTTCGTCGGTATAACCCAGTCCGCCCATAATCTGAATTGCATCGTCAATCACTTCCATCGCGGTGCGGGCGCAATACAGTTTCGCCAGCGCGGCGCTGGTACGCAGTGATTGCTCCTGATCGGCCTGCCATGCCACCTTCAGCACCATATTGCGCATGTTGTCGACTTTGATTGCCATCAGCGCCAGCTTTTCCTGGATCATCTGGTTGTGTCCAATCGGTTTGCCAAACGCAATGCGCTGGTTGGCATAACGCGCGGCATCCTCAAAGGCGCATTCGGCGAAGCCGGTACTGCGCGCAGCGTTGATCAGACGTTCCATCTCAAAGTTATACATCACGTTGAGAAAGCCCATGCCTTCTTCGCCCACCATGTCGCTTTCATCTACCTCAACGTTGTCGAGATAGACTTCGCAGGTGCTGAGCATATGCCAGCCGATTTTGTGCAGCGGATTGATTTTGATCCCAGGCTTGTTGGACTCCACCCACCAGAGGGTAAAGGCTTTCTTCGGATCTTTTGGCTCGGGATCGCGCGCCAGTACCAGCATGTATGGGTACTCTTTGGCGCCGGTAATAAACGTCTTCTGGCCGTTCAGGTACACCTTGCCGTCTTTGCGCGTGTAGCTGGTGGTGGCGCTGTTGTTGTCAGAACCCGCACCTGGCTCGGTTAACGCCAGGGCATAGGCCGGATCGCCGGTCTCCAGCGTGCTTTCCGCCGTTTTCCGCAGTTGTTCTGGCGAGCCGAAACGGCGCATGCTGTGAATACACTGCCCGTTGGTGATCAGAAAGGCCGGGGCGCCGCATTTTGACACTTCCATCAGGGCCAGCATTTGGGTGACATAGTCTGCCGGAATACCGCCGAACTCTTCCGGTACACCCAGCATGGAAATCCCGTTATCCGCCAGCGCACGCATAAATTCTCTGGGGTAGGTCGCCGTCTGGTCGCAGGTGCGGAAATACTCTTCCGGAAAATTGCTGGTGATCAGTTCCCGGATACTGGCAAGCAGCAGCTCTTGCTCTTCGGTTAAAGAAAAGTCCATCATCATACTCCTTTTAATTCGCCGCTTCCGGCAGTTCAAAACCCATGGTGGCGTCGATAAATAATCTTTCATCCATCAGTTTCAGGTCTGGTGAAATAACCGGTGCGAAATCCATTTTCGCCAGAATATCGCGCTCCAGATCCACTCCCGGGGCAATTTCAATAAGATGCAGACCGTCCTCTTTTAGCGTAAATACCGCGCGTTCGGTGATGTAGCGCACGTCCAGACCGCGCTCAAGGGCGATTTTTCCGCTAAAGGTGATTTCCGGCAGTTCGCTGATGAATTTATTCACCCGGCCTTCCTGGACGATGGTTAATTTACCGTCGGCCACTTTTGTTTTCAGACTGCCAGCGGTTAGCGTGCCGCAGAAAACAATTTTCTTTGAGGTCGCGCTGATATCGATAAAGCCGCCAGTCCCCATGATTTTGCCGTTGAATTTGTGCACCCCGACGTTGCCGTGGCGGTCAACTTCCGCAAAGCTCAGATAGCAGACGTCCAGCCCACCGCCATGGTAGAAGTCAAACTGTGAGGTCATATCAAGAATGGCGCGAGTGTTGACGTTTGCGCCAAAAGCGACACCCTGGGAGGTGATCCCACCCACGGGGCCGGTTTCAACGGTCAGTACAAAGTCATCTGCACAGCCTTCCTCACGGGCCACCAGTCCAATGCCATCCGCGATGCCGACGCCAACGTTACCGACCGCACCTTTACGCATTTCAAACAAGGCGCGACGGGCAACCAGTTTGCGTTGGTTGAGGGGCAGAGAGAGCTGGGTGCTGTCGTCGAGGGTGAAATCGCCCGAGATAAACCGGTTCACCGGCGCGCCGCCGTACAGTTGCGTCTGGTCTGGGTCGACCACCACGATATCCACCAGATAGCCGGGGATACGTACGGATTTAGGATGCAGCGTGGCTTTCTTGACCATTTTCTGCACCTGCATCATCACGATGCCACCGTGGTTGTGCACCGCCTGAGCCAGCACCAGCGCGTCGAGGTACATCACCTCATCTTCAAACGAGGCATAGCCTTCGCTGTCGCAGGTGGTGGCGCGGATAAACGCGACGGTAGGCGCAATCGCTTTGTAGTAGAGATATTCTTTGTTATCAATCTCCACCAGTTTGATGAGGTCTTCTTTGGTGACCTCATTGAGCTTGCCCCCCTGTTGGCGCGGGTCGACGAAGGTGCCAATCCCGATATCGCTGAGGATCCCCGGCTGGTGGGCGGCAGACGCACGCAGAGCCTGAGTCAGCACCCCTTGTGGATAGTTATAGGCGACAATCTTATTTTGTTCCGCTAAATCCGAAATACGCGGCGACTGCCCCCAGTGCCCGCACAGAGCCCATTTCACCAGGCCTTCCTGGGCCAGCGGGCTGATTCCGCGATCGGCGCGATCGCCCAGACCCGTCGGACTGATAATCGATAAATTCCGTGGCGTTTGCGTTTGCTTATATTTATCGGCTAAAGCGGTAATTAAGGTGGTGGCTTCCAGAATACCGCCGCCTGCGCCTAATATACACAGTACATCTTCATCTTTAATATAATTTACCGCGTCCTGGGCCGAGAGCACAGGCACGCGACCATTAACGCGTGGTGGTCTTTCAGGTTTCATATTAACTCCTGGATACCCGGCAGAAGCCCTACGCCGCTGTGTTCAGGCGCAGGCCTCCGCTGAATATTCATGTGGAATATTCACTGTGGAATAAAATATATATTTAATGGCGGGAGAGAATCTTTCCCGCCTTTATTTCGTTTATTACGCCTGATGTAATATCGTTAATACCGTACGCAGATCGCTAACGGATATTTGTCCCGGTGCCGAAGCCTTTTTAACCGCGCCAAAGGTCGCCGCGGAGCCGAAGACTTCACCGGCCAGGCGCGAAATCACACCGGTTTTCGACATCGACATGGTGATCACCGGACGGTCAGCGTACTGTTCCTGCATTTTCAGCGTAGCGGAAAGCAGCGTCAGAACATCGCTGTGGTTCTGCGGCATCAGGGCGATCTTCGGAATATCGGCACCCAGTTCCTGCATTTTGCGCAGCCGTGCAACGATCTCTTCTTCTGCTGGCGTCTTGTGGAAATCATGGTTGGACATGATCACGCAGACGTTTTTGCTGTGCGCGTAGTCTACCGTCGCCTTGACCTGCTCATCTCCGGTAAACAGTTCGAGATCGATCATATCCACCAGGCCGCTATCGACCGCCGCGCGATTCAGCGCGAGATAGGCGTCGGTTGAAATGGCCTGTTCACCCCCTTCCTTCGCACTCCGGAACGTAAACAGCAGGGGAGTCTGGGGCAGTTCAGTGCGGATTGCGCGGACAGCCTCCAGGACGGCATCGGCAGAGGCGACATCGGCGAAATGGTCAACGCGCCATTCCAGAATGTCGAAATCCGCGTCGCGATAGGCCTGCGCTTCTGCGCGGACGCTGGCGATATCTTTGCCCATCAGCGAGACGATTATTTTTGGAGCCCCTTCGCCAATCACGAGGTTTTTTACGGTTACGGTTTTCATTTAATACCTTTTATCAGTCTTAGTTCCTGGCCGTCAGG
>NZ_JBFWLF010000371.1:0-3748 GCF_050252275.1 Citrobacter sp.
ACCGGCAATTTTTAGCGCGTATACGTTTTAATCGCTATATCACCACGGCAGAAGAGCGGGTGAGGGATCTCCTCGTGGCGCTCTGTTTGCATGATGTGGTGAATAAAAACGAGTACTACAAAAAGTTTTATGTCAGCGCGGGGACGGTCAAAAATGATAATCCCGTGATGTTGCGTCTGGCGCAAGAACACGCCCTGACGGTACAAAGCATCCCACGTACCGGGTCGCGGCTTGTCGGCGATGAGTTCTCGTTGCGCCTGGCGGTGTGCATGTTAATACTCAAAACCGTTGAGATTGGTGAACACCACCAGTTGATAGCCCATCAGGCGAATGAGCCCGTCAGTCGTTCGATTGCCGATCAGTTTCTGAGTGAATGTGCTTCGGAGATTATCCAGGCTGCACGTTGCTATGAAGACGTTATCCGGCCGATTAACACGCTGGGTTACAACGGTCGGAAATACCTGCTGGTGTATTTGAGCCTCGCGTTACACCGCATCCGCCGGGGGCATGTAATCAAAAAGAGTACGGCGACGCCGTTTTTGACGACGTTCCCTTTTGAGGCCATGACCAATCCGCAGGAAAACCGCTGTCTGGATCTCCTGATTGCTTCGCTGACGTTTACGTATCGCCCTTTCACCTTATATGACGCCAGCCTGGTGGCGCATGTGAAACGGACCTGTGAACGTTTAGCCGCTAGCCTGAACAACACCATTCACAATCAGCATGCCTGGTTTGCCGAGGTTTATCACTTTATCTATGCCGCCATCATCCAGAATAAATTTCATCTCTGGTTTGATGATAAAAAACTGCATAACGTCCAGAATCGCTACCCTGAACTCTGGGACGACGTTCAGTCTGCGGTGAGCGAGATTGAAAAAGGCTGGCAAACGACGTTTTCCGCCATTCATCTGGCGACACTGGTGTTGATCACGAAAAAATATGAGCTTAAAAACCGGGTAGTGAGTGAGCCGAAAAAGCGGGTCATTATTGTGACGAACTCTTCGGAAAGTAAGGTCGGGTATTTCAAAGAGGTCCTGTCCTCACGTTTTCATATCGATATCCCGGTATGTATTAATATCAATGAGATTGAACAGCTCCAGTCACGTGAGTTTGATCTGCTGATCACCTTTACCAATAAGATCTCAAGCCATTTGCGGTATGCCGGACTGGATTACGTCAAAGTTAACTTCTGGCTAACGCAGGATGACTTCCAGTTGCTTCGTGAGCGGGGACTTGCCTCCGCGCGCAAAAAAATACCTGCTGAGCAGTTTGTTCAGCAGGTACAGGGTATGAGTCCCGAGGCGCTCAGGGATTTCCTCGAACGCCATTATGGTGATGTGTTTATTTAGCCAGTGGTTGTAAGACGCCGCGACACCAGACGGCTTCAAGATCTAACGCCTCATCAAGGACCAGAATATCGGCATCTTTTCCGGGCGTCAGGCTGCCCTTACGCTGTTCAACACCGGCGAGAATCGCCGGATTCAGGCAGGCAATCTGCGCTACGGAAACCCAACTATTCTCCAGACGATCAACCACATTTTTCACTGAATCCAGAAAGCTCATCTCCAGTGTGCAGACGTCCGCCCAGTCATCAGGCGAGACCGTGCGGATATTGCCGTGGCGATCGGTAATTTCCAGAAGATGATGGCGAATACGAAACGTCTCCTGACGCAGGTAATGGTGAAATTCAAACCCTTCCGGGAAATCCACATATCCCAGACAGTCGCTGACCATGACCAGACGACGATCTTTTTTCAGACGATAGAGAATATCGAACACTTCCGGGCGCAGAGTGATGCCGCTTTGTTTTGCCACTTCGGCGAAGGTGTCCTGGTGGTACATCAGCGCGCCGACAACGCCTGGCTCACGATGATGTAATCCGCGCATAGCGCTGAAGGCGTGGGTAAAGTGGCATAGCCCTGCTTCAATCGCCCGGGTGGTTTCGTCAAACGTCGCATCGGTATGCCCTGCGGATACCGTGACGCCAGCCTGGTGCAAATGACGGATCAGCGGCAGCGCATCCGGCAACTCTGGCGCCAGCGTCATTAAGCGAATATGCCCCCGTGCAGCCTGCTGATAGCGTTCAAAGCCCTCAATGCTGGGAGTCTGAATAGACTCCTTGCGCTGCATCCCGCTGTATTTGGCATTGATAAACGGTCCTTCCATGTGAATGCCGACGGCTTCAGCCCCGTCTTCCGCTTTCGCGTGCGCAATCCAGTCGGAGGCCGTGGTCAGACTCTCCAGTAAGAACGCCTCCGGCTGGGTGGCGGACGTAGCAAGCCACGCGGTGACCCCGGCATTGACCAGATCCCGGCTCATCGCCTGTAAAGAGTGACGCTCCCCCTTCCAGGCAAACGAACCTCTTCCCCAACCGTGGACGTGGATATCGACAAAACCCGGCATCAGCATCGCATGTTGGTAATCAACCACCTGGCCGCGAGGGGTATTATCCAGGCCAACAATCTGTCCTTGTTTGATATGCAGATAACCGCGTTGTATCCCGTCGGGGGTGATGATTCGGTCGCTTGCCAGAGAGAGCAGGGAGTCAGACATCCTCTTTCTCCCATACGCGTGCTGCCGTTTCGGCGGCGATCTCCGCACACAAACCGAGGTAGTGGGCGGGATCGAGCAGGGCGTCGATTTCTGTATCGCTAAAATGCTGGCGAATCAGGGGGTCGGCGCGCAGCACGTCGGCATAGGGCAATCCCTCGTGGGTGCTGCGCATCGCCAACTGGTACACGCGCTCGTGCGCCGCGTCTTTGCCTAACCGCTCCACCAGTTGCATCATGATTTTTTCGCTATTGATCAAGCCATGGGTTAAGTGGACGTTCTGGCGCATACGTTCAGGATTAATCACCAGCGTACGGGTCAACTCTTCCGCGCGCATCACGATCTCCGCCATCAACTCCATGCTTTCCTGAATATTTCCGTCGAAGATAAAGTAGGCTGAACTGTCTGCTTCAAATGGGCGAGGGCTGACATACAGGCAGGAAGTGAGCACGGAATACAATTTTTGCGCGTTGGCGATAATCCCTTTAGCCAGTTTGGGGTTCACTTTTTGCGGCATAGTGCTGCTGCCAACCGTTCCTTTGGTGAACGCTTCAGAGACTTCAGCGAACTCTTCGCTGGAAGTCTGATACACCTCTTCGGCGATTTTATGCAGCGTGGTGGCGAGCAGGCACAAATTGCTGATGTATTCCGTGCGATAAACGCGGGAGTTACGCGAAGGGATCGCCATGGAGTGCATTCCCAACCGTTGTGCGACGCGATCCTGCACCCGACGTCCAGTTTCGCCAGTGGCGTGAAACGCCCCTACAGCCCCCCCCATCATCACCGTGAAAACGCGTTTTTCCGCTTCCTGCATGCGCTGTTGGGCGCTCAACAGTTCGTCAATCCATACGGCAGCTTTATAGCCCCAGGTCACCGGTAAGGCATGCTTACCGTGGGTGCGACCTGGCATCAGGGTGGCCTGATGATCGGATGCCATTTTCGCCAGGTTGCGCAGAATATCATTCACAAAACCCTGCATGATGTCATCGAACTGCTTTGCCAGGTAAAGCTGTGCGGTTTGCTGGATATTCTGGGTGGTGACGCCATAGTGCACATACTTCCCGCTTTCGCTGTCGCAGGCTTTGACCAGTACTTTAATCACCGGGACAAAGCCGTGGCCTATCTCGCGGAGCAGGCGTTCCATTTCTGTCAGGTCGATTTTATCGACGCGACAGTTGGCGGCAATATTTTCTGCCGC
>NZ_JBFWLF010000372.1:0-3623 GCF_050252275.1 Citrobacter sp.
GATCTCTAAATTTTTATCGTCTCTTTTCTTTTATATTACTCACTGGGGGGATGAGAATCCCCGACCGGGGGTCGACAACGGGCGCAGCCCGTTGGACGGAATGGCCGCAGGCCATGACGCCCGCAGGGCGAGCGAAGCGAGTCAATCCCCCCCTCACCGCCATATTCGAGAATGAGCGCGTACGCAAGTACGGGCTTTTTTTCGCATAAAAAAACCGGGCACACGGCCCGGTTTATCAACCAGTTATAGAGAGGTGAGATTAATGCGCGGCTTCCGGTTTGTGCTTCTGGGCACTCTGGAAACCATAGGTCAGCTCATTTTTCTCTTTATCCAGTGCCACGGTCACCTGCCCGCCATCCACCAGAGAACCAAACAGCAGCTCGTTCGCCAATGGTTTTTTCAGGTTATCCTGAATCACGCGCGCCATTGGACGTGCGCCCATTGCCCGATCGTAGCCTTTCTCAGCCAGCCAGTTACGCGCTTCCTGGCTGACTTCCAGGGAGACACCTTTCTGATCCAGTTGAACCTGCAGCTCGACGATGAACTTATCGACAACCTGGTGGATCACCTCAGTAGACAGGTGCTCGAACCAGATAATATTGTCGAGACGGTTACGGAACTCCGGCGTGAACACTTTCTTGATTTCGCTCATCGCGTCAGTGCTGTTGTCCTGATGAATCAGGCCAATCGATTTACGCTCCGTTTCACGGACACCGGCGTTAGTCGTCATCACCAGCACCACGTTGCGGAAATCGGCTTTACGCCCGTTGTTATCCGTCAGCGTGCCGTTGTCCATCACCTGCAGCAGCAGGTTAAAGACATCCGGGTGCGCTTTTTCAATTTCATCGAGCAGCAGTACCGCATGGGGATGCTTGATGACCGCATCCGTCAGCAAACCGCCCTGATCGAAACCAACGTATCCCGGAGGCGCGCCAATCAGGCGGCTGACCGTATGACGTTCCATATACTCGGACATGTCAAAACGCAGCAGTTCAATTCCCAGCGCTTTGGAAAGCTGCACTGTTACCTCGGTTTTCCCGACACCGGTCGGACCGGCAAACAAGAAGGAACCGACGGGCTTATGCTCATGTCCCAGACCTGCACGGCTCATCTTGATGGCTTCGGTCAGCGCCTCAATGGCTTTATCCTGCCCAAAGACCAGCATTTTCAGACGGTCGCCAAGGTTTTTCAGCGTATCACGATCGCTTTGCGACACGCTCTTCTCTGGGATACGCGCAATACGCGCCACGACGGACTCGATATCGGCCACGTTGACGGTTTTCTTACGCTTGCTGACCGGCATCAGGCGCGCACGCGCCCCCGCTTCATCAATGACGTCAATCGCTTTATCCGGCAGATGACGGTCGTTGATGTATTTCACCGCCAGTTCAACCGCTGCACGTACCGCTTTCGCGGTGTAACGGACGTCATGGTGCGCTTCATACTTCGGTTTCAGGCCGTTGATGATCTGCACGGTCTCTTCTACCGACGGTTCAGTAATATCAATTTTCTGGAAACGACGGGCTAACGCACGGTCTTTCTCAAAAATGTTGCTGAACTCCTGATAGGTCGTGGAGCCGATCACGCGGATCTTACCGCCGGAAAGCAGCGGTTTAATCAGGTTTGCAGCATCTACCTGACCACCCGACGCCGCCCCGGCCCCGATGATGGTGTGGATCTCGTCGATAAACAGAATGCTGTTGCTATCCTGCTCCAGTTGTTTCAGCAGCGCTTTAAAGCGTTTTTCAAAGTCACCGCGGTACTTGGTACCCGCCAGCAGCGAACCGATATCCAGCGAGTAGATGGTGCAATCGGCCATCACTTCCGGCACGTCGCCCTGCACGATACGCCAGGCCAGGCCTTCGGCTATCGCCGTCTTCCCGACGCCAGATTCCCCCACCAGCAATGGGTTATTTTTACGCCGACGGCACAGTACCTGAATGGCGCGCTCCAGTTCTTTGTCACGGCCGATCAGCGGGTCAATACCGCCAACCCGGGCAAGCTGGTTAAGGTTAGTCGTGAAGTTCTCCATACGTTCCTCCCCGCCAGCTTGCTCGTCGGTATTGGGCTGACTGCCAGGATCAGACGACTGACTCGGCTCATCTTTGCGCGTACCGTGAGAAATAAAGTTGACCACATCAAGACGGCTGACCTCATGTTTACGCAGCAGGTAAGCAGCCTGAGATTCCTGTTCGCTAAAGATGGCGACCAGCACGTTCGCGCCAGTCACTTCACTGCGCCCGGAGGACTGAACGTGGAAGACCGCACGTTGCAGTACGCGCTGAAAGCTCAGCGTCGGCTGCGTGTCGCGTTCTTCTTCGCTGGCAGGCAATACGGGTGTGGTTTGTTCAATGAAGGCTTCGAGTTCCTGACGGAGCGCCACGAGGTCCACGGAACACGCTTCCAGCGCTTCGCGGGCCGATGGGTTACTGAGCAGCGCCAGTAACAAGTGCTCGACGGTCATAAACTCATGACGGTGCTCGCGCGCTCTGGCGAAAGCCATATTTAAACTGAGTTCCAGTTCTTGATTGAGCATAGGCACCTCCCCCAATTTTTATGCCTGCATTCAGGCTTTTTCCAGCGTACACAGCAACGGGTGCTCGTTCTCCCTCGCATACGTGTTCACCATCGCCACTTTGGTCTCCGCGACCTCTGCGGTGAAAACGCCGCAGATGGCTTTACCGTGATAGTGAACCGCAAGCATCAGTTGCGTTGCACGTTCTACATCATAAGAAAAGAATTTTTGTAACACGTCAATAACAAACTCCATCGGAGTGTAATCATCATTGACTAATATCACTTTATACATAGATGGCGGTTTTAGCGCGTCACGCACTTTATCAGCCGCCAGCTGGTCGAAATCCAGCCAGTCGTTCGTCTTACCCATTGTCAGTCGTCATCTTCAGTTACGGTTACCGGCAGAACAGTCTGCCGCTGACAAGAGCGGATGTGCACAATCAATCTACCTCAATTAATAGATAACTATCATCTATCACTGGCATCCGCGACATCTGTCACATTCCCGCCAATAGCGTTAACTGCTTCAAATTTTTGATTCATTTTTACCCACCGACCCCCGTCTGACGCTTGACGCCCCGCCTGATTTCTCTAAATTGTAATTTCGAGAGTTGGCGAGGTTTTGAACAACCCCCACTCCACCACCGGTTCATTCCATCTTACTTATATAAGATTTACGAAGGATGTCGAAGCATGGAAACGGGTACTGTTAAGTGGTTCAACAATGCCAAAGGGTTTGGGTTCATCTGCCCTGAAGGCGGCGGCGAAGATATTTTCGCTCACTATTCCACCATTCAGATGGATGGTTACAGAACGCTAAAAGCCGGACAGTCTGTCCAGTTTGATGTTCACCAGGGGCCAAAAGGCAATCACGCCAGTGTCATCGTGCCTATCGAAGCAGAAGCTGTTGCATAGCTCTTCTGTCTCATTGTGTACATCCCGCAGGTAAAATGCCAGCCCGATCGGCTGGCATTTTTATTTCCCGGGACGTTACTCTCGCGCTAACGCATCGACCGGATCCAGTCGCGCCGCGGTGCGCGCCGGTAACCAGCCAAACAGGACGCCAGGAAAGGTAGAGCACAAAATTGCCGTCAGCAGCGCGACCG
>NZ_JBFWLF010000373.1:0-3534 GCF_050252275.1 Citrobacter sp.
CACCCCGCGTCCGTCTTCCTGCTTCGCATTTTTAAACTGCTTTGCAGAATTAGATACTGCATCAAAATTTGATTGGTTGCGGGGGCCGGATTTGAACCGACGACCTTCGGGTTATGAGCCCGACGAGCTACCAGGCTGCTCCACCCCGCGTCCGCCATTCTGCTGCGCATTTTAAGCTGCTTTGCAGAAGCATGTACTGCATCAAATTTTAATTGGTTGCGGGGGCCGGATTTGAACCGACGACCTTCGGGTTATGAGCCCGACGAGCTACCAGGCTGCTCCACCCCGCGTCCGTGGATGCGCACTATACTCTGCTAACATTTTCATGCAACCCTTTTTTCACCTGGATCACGGTTTCGGGATGAAAATGAACAAAAACAAGGCATTTCAGTTTAAATAATGTGCAAAATTTGCGTCTGGGCAGCGGTGCTCGTTTCATTAGCGGGCCGGGTTTGTTATCTTCATGACGCATGATTTACAGCTAAAAGAAGAGAACAATGAAAGGACGTTGGGTAAGTTACCTTCTCATGGGCGCGGTGGTTGCAATGCTGGCTGCCTGTTCCTCTAAACCAACCGATCGCGGACAGCAGTATAAAGACGGGAAGTTTACCCAGCCTTTCTCACTGGTGAACCAGCCGGATGCCATCGGCGCACCGATCAACGCCGGCGATTTTGCCGAGCAGGTCAAACAGATCCGCAGTGCTTCTCCGCGTCTGTACGGCAATCAAAGCAACGTTTATAACGCGGTGCAGGACTGGCTGCGCTCTGGCGGCGATACGCGCACCATGCGCCAGTTTGGTCTCGACGCCTGGCAGATGGAAGGTGCCGATAACTACGGCAACGTGCAGTTTACCGGTTACTACACGCCGGTGATTCAGGCGCGCCATACGCGTCAGGGCGAATTCCAGTACCCAATCTATCGCATGCCGCCGAAACGGGGACGCTTGCCGTCTCGCGCGGAGATTTACGCGGGCGCACTGAGCGAGAACTACATTCTGGCGTACAGCAACTCTCTGATGGATAACTTCATCATGGACGTGCAGGGTAGCGGCTATATCGATTTTGGCGACGGCTCCCCGTTGAACTTCTTCAGCTATGCCGGGAAAAACGGGCATGCCTATCGCAGCATCGGCAAAGTACTGATCGATCGAGGCGAAGTGAAGAAAGAAGATATGTCGATGCAGGCGATTCGCCACTGGGGCGAAACCCACAGCGAAGCAGAAGTGCGTGAGCTGCTGGAGCAGAATCCGTCATTCGTCTTCTTTAAACCGCAATCTTTTGCCCCGGTGAAAGGCGCCAGTGCTGTACCGCTGATTGGTCGCGCGTCGGTGGCGTCTGACCGCAGTATTATTCCGGCAGGCACCACGCTGCTCGCCGAAGTCCCGCTGCTGGACAACAACGGGAAATTTAACGGGCAGTATGAACTGCGCCTGATGGTGGCGCTGGATGTCGGCGGGGCGATTAAAGGCCAGCATTTTGACATTTACCAGGGCATCGGGCCAGACGCCGGACACCGCGCAGGATGGTACAATCACTATGGTCGCGTGTGGGTGCTGAAGAGCGCACCGGGCGCAGGTAACGTGTTCAGCGGCTAGTTGTCGGATGGCGCTTCGCTTATCCGCCTACATCATCGGGTAGGCCTGATAAGGCGCAGCCGCCATCAGGCAGTCATACCGTTCAATATCAATGAATTTGAGGTGTTATGTCTGTGGTTATCAGTGATGCCTGGCGTCAGCGTTTTGGCGGCACCGCGCGTCTGTATGGTGAAAAAGCCTTGCAACTGTTTGCCGATGCGCATGTCTGCGTGGTTGGGATCGGCGGCGTTGGTTCCTGGGCGGCAGAAGCTCTGGCGCGAACCGGGATTGGCGCGATTACGCTCATCGATATGGATGACGTGTGCGTGACTAACACCAACCGCCAGATCCATGCTCTGCGCGACACTGTTGGGCTGGCGAAAGCCGAGGTGATGGCTGAGCGTATCCGCCAGATTAACCCCGAGTGCCGGGTGACGGTAGTCGATGATTTTGTGACGCCGGATAACGTCGCAGAATACATGAGCGCAGGCTTTAGCTATGTGATTGACGCCATTGACAGCGTGCGGCCAAAAGCGGCACTGATTGCGTACTGTCGGCGCAATAAGATCCCGCTGGTGACCACCGGCGGCGCGGGTGGGCAGATCGATCCGACGCAGATTCAGGTTGTTGACCTGGCGAAAACGATTCAGGATCCGCTGGCGGCGAAACTGCGCGAACGACTGAAAAGCGATTTTGGCGTCGTGAAAAACAGCAAAGGCAAACTCGGCGTCGACTGCGTGTTTTCAACGGAAGCGCTGGTGTATCCGCAGTCTGATGGTAGTGTGTGCGCCACGAAGGCGACGGCGGAAGGACCCAAACTAATGGACTGTGCGTCGGGGTTCGGTGCGGCAACGATGGTTACCGCCACGTTCGGTTTTGTAGCAGTATCCCATGCGTTGAAAAAGATGATGGCAAAAGCGGCGCGTCAGGGCTGAGATTCTCTTGCGCGAGGCAATGCGTCGCAGGCCGGAAGACGAGCCTGCGTCGTCATCCGGCAGCGTGAGCCGCTTCGACGATCGCTTCATTGAGTGCCTCCAGCCCCTGACTGCGCGACGCGCTGAGCTGCGTGCGTAATCCCAGTTCATCAAACAAGGCCAGCGGCGAATGGGCCAGCAGTTCCGCTGCGGTTTTCCCTTCTGCGGCGGTCAGTAATACCGCCAGCAGTCCGCGCACGATGCGACCTTCACTGTCGCCGAAAAAGTGTAAAGTGCCCTTTTCAGAGCGCGTATATCCCAGCCAGACGCGATTTTCGCAGCCCGCGATCTCTTTAGCCTGCGCTTTGAGATCGTCGGGCAGTGCCGGCAGCTGTTTACCGAGCAAAATCAGCTGTCGATATTTGTCTTCCCACTGGGTCAGCGGGAGAAAGGTATGACGCAACGTCTCTTCGGTTACGGTTGTGCCAAACGGGTGTCCGGCAAACATTGGGCTAGTCATTAATCCACCAGTATTTCCAGGGCGCGATCAACGGCGTTGATCAACGCATCCACATCACTTTGGGTATTATACGGTGCGAATGAGGCACGTAGCGTACCCGAGACGCCAAGTTCAGCCAGCAGCGGCTGCGCGCAGTGCTGACCGGCACGTAGCGCAATACCATATTCCGCCAGCAGGGTGACCATATCGCTATGATGAACGCCAGCAAAATCAAAGGCCAGCAGACTGGAGTCCTGACAGCGAAATGAGCGGAATCCCGGACGCTGGGCCAGCGCCTCTTCCGCCAGCGTAGCCAGCCCCCGACTCCAGCTTTCCGCCTGGACGATATCAACATCGGCTAGCCATTCCAGCGCGGCGCTCATGCCAATCACGCCAGCGACGTTTGGGGTACCTGCTTCGAGCTTCCGCGGTGCGGCCTGGGTTGTGAAGCCCTCGAAACTGACGTCGTTGATCATCTTACCGCCACCGAGCCATGGCGACATGGCCTCCAGCAGCGCCGGTTTGCCGTAAAGCACGCCGATACCGG
>NZ_JBFWLF010000374.1:0-3532 GCF_050252275.1 Citrobacter sp.
ACGGATACCGGCAGCATCAGCGATTTACCGACCTTTTGCAGGTTAGCAAATGCATTCTTAAACATAATTGAGAGTGCTCCTGAGTATTTGTGCTTTCTACGTTCACACGCATTGGCGAGGGGGGAGAACCCCGCCGTGGACAGGGCATCTAAGTGCCCTTTATTTATTACACAGAGTAAAATAAATCGGCGAAATATAGTTTGACGGCTATCACGTTTCAACCCAGGACAGCGCGTTAAGTTGCACATTTTGACAAAAAAGGTATCAGAATGTGTCAGTTCGCTCATTCACCGCCCACTTTGTGGCGGTGAACTTTACTCGCTTTAGTTATTAATTACGAGCTTTAAAAAAACTCAACGACGAGGCTGACTGCAGGCGGGAAGCGTTGATATGGAACAGGCGGGCAAAGTTATCGGTGGTGATCTGCGCCAATTCTTCAACCGCCACACCTTTCAATACGGCCATGTATTCCGCCACGTCGCGGACCATCGCTGGCTGATTCTCTTTACCCCGATGCGGTACCGGCGCGAGATACGGGGAATCCGTCTCCACCAGCAGTCGATCCAACGGCACATATCGCGCAGCGTCACGTAATTGTTCAGCATTACGGAAGGTCACAATGCCGGAAAAGGAGATATAAAAACCCAAATCCAGGAGTTTACCCGCCGTTTCTCTGTCTTCTGTAAAACAGTGTAGTACGCCGCCACAATCCGTCACGTTTTCATGACGAAGAATCGCCAGCGTATCGGCGCGGGCATCGCGCGTGTGGACGATCACCGGTTTGTTCAGTTCACGGCCGATCTGGATATGATGAATGAACGACGCCTGCTGGCGCACTTTTGTTTCGGGGGTATAAAAGTAGTCCAGTCCCGTCTCACCCATCGCCACCACGTCGTCATCAGCCGCCAGATGACGCAGTTCTTCCACGTCATACGGTTCGTCCTGATTGAGTGGATGTACGCCGCACGAGAAAACGACGTTATCACGCTGGCCGACCAGTTCCCGCATTCCGCGGTACCCTGGCAGCGTTGTCGCCACCGCCAGACAGAATTTCACATCGCGCGCAGCGGCTTTCGCCAGCACGTCATCCACATCCTTATGCAGAGATTGATAATCCAGGCCATCGAGATGGCAGTGCGAGTCGACTAAAAACATAATGTCTCTCTTACAGGTGGGGAACAGGCAACACAGTGCCTGGTTGCAGGTAATGCTCGATTTGCAGAAGAAGATCGGTTAACACCAGTTCACGGTTTATTCCGGTCACGTTAAGCAGTTGTTCGCGGCAGTGGCAGATGGCATTGAGGATTGCCTGAATACGCGTCTGAGAAAGCTGACCGGCAATCGTGGCGATCAGTTGCCCGGCATCCGCGTTGGTCATCACACTGGCCCCGTGCTGACGTTTAAGCGCATCCATCATTAACGTCGCCAGCCAGTGCAGTCTGACAGGCGCCTGTTCATGGTTAAGCACCGTCAATAATGAGTACCAGTCACCAGCAGGAATGCTGCTCGCCAGCGCCTGACACAACGCGTCACGTTGGGACCAGCTTTCGGACCCCAGGAGCGTCAGCGCCGCCCCCGGAGAACCGGCACTCAGGCGCAGCGCAGTCAATAACGCATCTTGTGACGCTGTCACTTCTCGTGCAAGCCACGATACCGCGAATGATTCACTCGGCGGCGCGAGATGATGTAAACGACACCGGCTGCGCAGCGTTGCCAGTAACCTCGCGGGTTCACGGCTGGCGAGAAAGAACCAGGTTTGCGCGGGCGGTTCTTCCAGCGTTTTGAGCAGCGCATTGGCGGCGGCATCAGTCATCAGCGCCGCATCCGGGATCCAGACCACTTTGGCTCCGCCCAGTCGCGCACGCTCATACAGTTTTTCACTCACTTCACGCACAGCATCAATGCCCAGCGAACTTTTCCCTTTTTCCGGGAACAGTGAATAGTAGTCCGGATGCGTTCCTGCCTGCATCAACTGGCAACCACGGCAGTGGCCACAGCTTTTATGTCCATCCGGTTGCTGACAAAGCAGGTAGCGGCTCAACGCATAGATCAATGCATCGTCGCCCATCCCCGGTAGGGCCTGAATCAGTAACGCATGGTGACCCCTTCCCGCCTGATAGCTGGCTACCAGCTTCTCGAAGTCAGGTCGTAACCATGGATACCATTTCATTCTCCCTGCTCCTTCACCCACTCGGTGATGGTGGTACGGATATCGCTCATCACCGTATCCAGCGGCTGCGTCGCATCAATCGTGCGGATACTGGCATCCTGAGCGGCAAGCTCGAGGTAACGAGCGCGAGTACGATTAAAGAAATCAAACGATTCCTGTTCGATGCGGTCCAGTTCGCCACGGGCGCGAGCGCGCTTCAGGCCCACCTCTGGCGTGACGTCGAGGTACAGGGTTAAATCCGGGCGGAAATCCCCCAGTACCGCATCACGCAGCGTCGCCAGCATCTGCTGATCGACCCCGCGACCACCGCCCTGATACGCCTGCGTGGACAGATCATGACGGTCACCAATCACCCATTTACCTTCTGCGAGCGCAGGTTTAATAACCGTTTCAACCAACTGCACTCGCGCGGCATAGAACATCAGCACTTCGGCTTTTACGGTAATGGTTTCGTCACCGACCGAACGAATGTCCAGTACCAGGCTACGCAGTTTTTCTGCCAGCTGTGTACCGCCCGGCTCGCGGGTAAAAACCATCTCGCGAATGCCGAGTTGTTCAAGCGTCTCAACCACAACATTCTTTGCAGTCGTTTTTCCGGCGCCTTCCAGCCCCTCGATGACGATATACTTACTGCGCATTTTTTTCCTTAAGCACTTTCAGATAGTCCTGCACTGACCGGTTATGGCTGGCAAGATTAGTATTAAAAGTATGACCGCCTTTACCATCGGCCACAAAATAGAGATACGGCGTTTTGGCCGGATGCGCCGCCGCTTTTAGCGAGGCTTCACCCGGCATCGCAATCGGTCCTGGCGGGAGTCCTGTTATCGTGTAGGTATTATAGGCCGTTGGCGTTTCCAGGTCCGCGCGCGAGATCTTGCCATTATAACGCTCCCCCATTCCGTAAATCACCGTTGGATCGGTCTGGAGACGCATCCCGATCCGCAGGCGGTTAATAAAGACAGAGGCGACCTGATCGCGCTCGCTGGCAACGGCCGTCTCTTTTTCAATAATCGAGGCCATCGTCACCAGTTGGTTTTGATCTTTATACGGCAGTCCTTCCGCACGCCCTTCCCAGACGCGCTCAACCGCCTTCACCATTTTCTGATGTGCGCGCTTAAGCAAGGCAACATCCGTGGTATTGGCGGTATACATCCAGGTATCGGGCCAGAACCAACCCTCCAGCCCATCCGTACTTTCAAGGCCCAGCGCTTTTGCAACGGTTTCGTAGCGATCGTCGCTCAGGGTATGCTTGTTAAACGGCGCATCACGCAGCTGTTTGAGATAGTCGCTTAAGCGCATAACTTCTACCAGCCGCAGTTGGAATAGCGCCTCTTTGCCACTTTCCAGCAGTTGCAGCAGCTC